>JBDROC010000162.1:0-11071 GCA_043810475.1 Methanobacteriota archaeon
GGGGTAATGGGGACGATAGTTCCCTGTGATCTTCTCGCTGTCTGCTATAACAAAAAGAGCACCTTTCTTATCTTTTGCAAGCCTCTTACTGATGTTGAGGATCGCAGTCATCACTTCAGATTTTATATCATGATTCTGCCCTGGTTCAACCATAATATCATCTTGTAATCGTAATAAGTAATAAGTTTTGTTCCAATTGCTACCGTAGTGATCGATACGATAGAATGATCCGAAGAAATGAATCTCACTCAGTTAATCTGAATACCAGTGACGCTCGATATGTTGCTTTCCTGCATCGACACGCCTATTGTCCTCTTTGCAGCCTCTATCATGGGCTTTCGCAGCGATACCACGATGAACTGCGCATTAGAGGCGACATTCTGTATGCGTCTTGCCACCTTCTCTGCATTCACGCCATCAAGGAACATGTCTATCTCATCGAACGCATAGAACGGAGCAGGTCTATACTGCTGGATCGCAAATAATAGCGAGAGCGCTGTCAGACTTTTTTCGCCTCCTGACATGGCCTCAAGGCGCTGAAGCGTCTTCTCCGAGGGCTGCGCCTTTATGGTCATACCCCCTGTGAATGGTTCATCAGGATTTTCAAGGAACAATTCACCGCTCCCGTCTGACAACTCATGGAACACCAGTTTGAACTGCTCGTTAACCCCGTTGAAGCTTTTCATGAAAGCCTCTTTTTTCATTTCCTCGCATTTCTTTATCCTGATCATTATTTCCTCCCTCTCATGTGACAGGATATCACGACGTGACTTCAGGTCCTTTTGCCTGTTCTCCACTTTACAGTACTCATCTATAGCCTTCATGTTAACGGGTTCAAGTTTCTCCATCGCTCGCGTAAGCGCCGAGATCCTTGACGCCACAGACTCAGAGGAGGGCACCTCTTCATCCCGGTTCAATCCACGCTCTGCGATCTCATTATCAAGTGCGATTATCTGCTCTGTGAGCGCTTCTTTTGTAGAAGAAAGAGCAAGCAGGTTCCTCTCCATCTCATTACTCACTCTCTGAATATCCTCAAGCCCTTCTTTTATGGATGCCAGTTCCTGCTGGAACTTTGACCTGCTGTTTTGAAGTTCAAGCAGTTCTCCTCCCAGTTCTTTTTCTCTCAGGTTCCTGGCATGCAGGTCGTTATCCAGTTCTTTCAAGCGTTCCTTCAGTTCATTTATTTTTGCCCGGTGGCCATCTCTCTTTGTATCAAGCTCTAAGAGCCGGGATTTGATCTCGTCTATCCTTGTCCCGGCGTACTTCATGTCCAATGTTATCGCATTAATGACAGATTCGATATCTCTCTGCCTTCCTTCAAGCCGATCTATCTCTTCTTCTATCTTTGCGGCTTTGCTGCTTAACTCAGGGACATGCGAACCTTTCAGGAGTTCCTCGATCTTCCCGATATTCTCTAAAAACAAATTTATCTCTTCATCTTTTGCACGTTTTTTATCTTCAAGCCCATCCATGTTCTTCTTTATCCCCACCCGCGCTTCTTCCAGGACATTTATCTGTTTTTTCCTCGTCTCTATTAATTCAGAAAGCCTTGTGCCGCGGCTTTTTATCTCATCCATCTGTATCGTGAGCCTTGTGATATCATTATCAAATGTTGCAGCTTCATTCTTGATAGAAGCGATATGATCTTCCGCTTTTTCCAGTTTGTTCATGGCAGATTTCCGCCTTCCCTCGAATTCAGCTATCTGCTCGGCGACCTTCTTGAGGTTCTCCTCTTCCCCGCTTGCAAAAGAGAGCTTTGATCTTATCGTGCCTCCGGTCATCGCGCCCCCTTTCTCGATCAATTCGCCTTCCAGCGTGACCAGCCGTTTCCCACCCATGAGACGTCGGGCTGTGGCAAGGTCATCAAGTACCATTGTATCCCTGAAAATATACCAGAACGCAGGCGCAAGTTTTTTCTCAAAATCAACAAGGTTGATAGCATAATCGATAAACCCTTCTGCTCCCTTTTTCTGAAGCTGGGGCATGGTCTCCATCTTGTTAAGCGGCAAAAAGGTCACCCTGCCGAAACGATGGTCTTTAAGATATCTTATCGCTCTGGCAGCATCCTCATCGTTATCCACTACCACAGACTGCATCCTCGCCCCTGCTGCGATCTCAAGCGCTACAGAGTATTTTGTATCTACTTTTCCAAGTTCTGCTATCGTCCCGTATATGCCCGGAAGCTCTCTGTTCTTCTTTGCGCGAAGTACTGCTTCCACAGGTTCGCTATAAGAAAGTTCAGCCGCTGCTTTTAATCTCCCTTCAGACCTTGCATAATCCTGATGCAGCCCGCGAAGCGTATTTTCAAGTTCTGATACAATGGTTTTTATTTCTGACCTGTTCCTTTCAAGATCAAAAGTATCCTTTGAGTGTTCTTTTTTCTGCGCATTAAGTTCCTCGACCTGCGCTTTCACATTATCAGCATCAATTCCGGCGGAACTTATCTTGGACTGAGAAGTCTCTATCTCAATTTCCATATCGCGCACTTCTGTTGAGTTGCGCCTGATAGCATCAAGCAGCCTGTCCTCCTCCCGCATAAGCTCATTCTTTTCATTCCTGCATGTCTCAAGAGCCTGTTTTTCCTCTGCAAGCCTGTCCCGCGTCCCTGCGAATTCCGCATCCACTTCAGCTATCTTGCTTCGTATCATGAGAAGCTGTGTTTTCCGGTCTTCGCATTCTGCTGTGAGCGTTTCTTTCCTCTGTGTTTCTTCTTTTATTTTTTCTAAAAATTCGGCGACTTTTACCTGAGTGGCATCTATATCCAGGAAAGCTTTCCTTCTTTGCGACTCGATATCAGTTATTTCATTTTCAGAAAGCTCTATGGTACTGTTGCAGCGCGATATCTCACCCTTGATGAATTCCATTTCCTTCTTCAGGGCTATCTGCTCACTTTCCCCTTTCTCAAGTATCAGTGAATTGAGTTCTGAAAGTTTGTCCTCTATCTCCTTCCGCTTTTGCCTGCGTTCTTCCAGCTGTTTTTCAAGCTCCTGTTTTTTAGTTTCCTTATCCTGCAGTTCACCTGCAAGTTTATCCAGTTCGTTTCGCGCATCCTTTAGCCTGGCAAGAAGGACGTATCCTTCATACTTACGTTTCTCATCCCGCAGCGACTGGTATTTCAGAGCCTGGTCGCGTTCCTGCTGGAGCCTGGCAAGCTGTTCATCCACCTCGCCCAGGATGATATCCACCCGTTCGACCCGTTCCCTGACTATCTCAAGTTCATTGAAAGCCTGGTCTTTCTTTTCATCGAATTCCGACACGCCTGCTATCTCATCGATGATCTTACGCCTTTCTGTTACCGTCATCTCTATGATGCGGGTAACATCGCCCTGCATCACTACATTATAAGCCTCAGGGGTTATCCTGGCTCTGGATAGATGGTTATGGACGTCGGTTAAACTTACTGGCGTATCGTTGAAATAATAGTAACTGTAATATCCGGATTCTGTCTGCCTGAGTTTGCGGGTGATAACTATCTCATCAGAATCCACAGGCATCTCGCGGTCAGAGTTATCAAAGCGAATTGTCACCTGGGCAAAATTCTTTCTTCCGCTATCTGAATTAAAAATAAGATCTGTAAGTTTCTCTGCCCTCATTATCCTTGAATTCGAAAGGCCCAGGCAAAAGAGGATACCATCAATTATGTTGGATTTACCACTTCCGTTTGGACCGGAAATGGTGGTGAAATCATCAAAGAAAGGGATTTTTACTTTTTTACCGAAAGATTTGAAATTCTGAAGTTCAATCTCTTTTATGTGCACTATCTGCCTCTTTTAGGGTTTTCGTATATTTCAACTCCTTCATTCACCCTTTCACTCCTCTTGAACATTGACTTATTTAATACTTGTTTTTGTTCAGCTTTATTATCAGACAATTTCTTATCTTCTGTTTTATCTTCTGCTTCTATGATGACCTGCTGCTTTCTTTTATCTTTTGGCACATAATTATCAGCAACTATGTATTCGCCTTTTGGTTTTGGCTTCTCCGGCTGTTTTGCATCATCTTTGGGTTTTGCCTCTTCCTTCTGCTTATCATGCATTTTATATGTGGCTGACATGAGTTCATCCTTTGATCTTGTCTCAGCTTTTGCGCCTGGTTCTTCTCGTCCAATTTTTTTGGGTTTGAGTTCCTGTATTATTGACTTCTGGTCAAGCAGTTCCTTCATGACACCTTCATAAGCGCTGTTAAGCTCCACAAGACGCCGCTCAAGCCTGTTGATCCGTTCTTCGGCTATATCATTAACCTTTTGACCTAATTTTATCTTGATCTCATCAATTGTTGATTCCCGCAACTTCAGTTTATCGGCAAACCTGGTTTCAATTTCTTCGAAAATGGTCTCACGCAACGACTCCTGCATCTGTTCGAACTCTCTGTCTTTTGCAGCCAGCTTCTGCTCGAGCCTCTCAATTATAATATCCCTTTCAGTACTCATCTGTATCCCTCATCCTGTTAACGGCAAAAACAGTCACATAAGTTTTGATCTCTCATGACTTTTTGCACATTACACATATCTTATTAAGTTAAATAATTTATGGGGACAACCGTTTTCTGTCCCTTGGGAACAGTACTACTTCGCGTATGTTCTCGATTCCCAGCATCGTCATGAGAAGCCTCTCAGCGCCCACACCCCATCCTGAATGTGGGGGCATGCCGTACCTGAACGCCTTGAGATAGAATTCAAATCCATCAGGGTTCAAACCCTGATCCGCGATCCTCTGCTTTAGCAATTCATACGAATGCACGCGCTGAGCCCCGGAGGACAATTCCATGCGCGGGTGCATCATGTCAAATGCCCGGCAGATCTCAGGTTTATCTTCGTATGGCATAGCGTAGAATGGTTTTATCTTCGTTGGCCAGTCAGTGATAAAATAGTGCTCTCCTATAGTTTTCCCGATGAAGTGTTCGGATTCTGTGGACAGGTCGTCCCCCCATTCTATCTTTTCACCGCAGTCACGGGCGATACTTATCGCCTCATCGTATGTGATGCGCCTGAAGGGCGTCTGTGGTATTGTGAGTTCGACCCCCAGCGCTTCAAGGTATTTTGTACCTTTTTCCGCAACGGTCGAATATACATGTTTTATGAGGTTCTCAAGTATTACCATTACGTCCTCATTGTCAAGGTAACTTGCCTCAATGTCGATGGATGTCGCTTCGTTCAGGTGTTTTCTGGTATCATGCTCTTCAGCCCTGAATATCGGTCCAATCTCGAATACGCGGTCAAGTCCGCCTGACATCATCAACTGCTTAAAGAGCTGCGGGCTCTGGTTAAGAAAAGCTTCGCGTTCAAAATACGTTATCGGGAAAAGGGCTGTGCCGCCCTCTGTGGCAGTTGCGACTACTTTTGGCGTGGTTATTTCAATAAAACCTTCCATATCAAGGAATTCCCGGATACTTTTTTGCATCAGGTGCCTTATCCTGAATATGGCCTGCGTGCGCGGGCGCCTCACGTCCATGAACCTTGCATCAAGCCTGGTATCAAGGTCTGCATCCACCTTGCCTGTAGTGTCCATTGGTAATGGTGAGTCGGCTTTTCCAAGTACTATTACCTGTGTCGGGACAAGTTCATATCCATTTGGAGCTTTTGCTTCCTTTTTTACAGTCCCTGTAACAGCTACGACCGATTCCCGGCTTAAGTTCCGCACAACTTCAAATACATTTTTATCTATTGCCTTTTTAAAAAGTGTTACCTGTACCAGGCCTTCCCTGTCCCTTACTACCAGGAAAGTAATACCGCCAAGGTCACGGATCTCATGCGCCCAGCCGCATATTGTGACACTTGTTCCGTTCATTTCAGAAGTTACCTGTGTAGAATAGTGAGTTCGTATCATGAATATCCGCCCCCTTCTACTGAGTAATCATATTAATAACCTGTGCTTATTGCGATTTATCCAGGTCTTTCCTGATCTTTTCTTCCCCGATCTTTCCAAGCACGTCTGTTGCGCCTTTTCTGAAGATATCGTTCTTATCTTTAAGCGCTTTGATAAGAGGTCCCACCACTGAGTCACCAATCCTGACAAGTGCATCTGCAGCACCATCACGCACGAACTCATTGTTGTCCCTCAATGCATAGACGAGTGACACTACGGCAGGTTCTCCGATTTTGACAAGTATCCTGGTTATGTCATCCCTGACATACTCGTTACAGTCCCTCAATGCATCAATAAGCGGCCCTACCGATGGCTCACCTATCTTTTCAAGAGCCACTGCTGACCTCCATCTGATATCCCAGTCTTCATCCTTAAGCGTCTGTATAAGATATTCAACCGATGGCTCTCCTATCCTCACGAGCGATTCGGCTGCTTCTTCCCTGATATCAGGGAATACGTCCCTCAAGGACAGCATAAGAGGCTCGACAGCCCTTCTATCCTCGATCTTCCCGAGAGCTTCTATTGCTTTCTTCCTGACCTCAAGGTCTACGTCCCTCAACGTCGCAATAAGAGTGGGTACTGAATTTTTGTTCCCGATCTCCCCGAGAGCTTCAGCTGCTCTTCTCCTGACATAATCATTACTATCTTTCAGTGCGTTTATAAGAACTCCCACTGTCTTTTTATCATCGACCTTTACAAGAGCCTCTCCCGCTTCTTCCCTGACGTACTCGCTTTGGTCTCTCAAAGCATTGATAAGGGGCTCTGCTGCTCTTTTGTCCCCTATATCACCAAGCGCCCTGACAGCTTCTTCCCTGACGTACTCGCTTCCTGTCAAAAGAACATCGATAAGTGGTTCTGTCGCCCTTTTATCACCTATTTTGCCAAGAGCACAGGTGGCATGTTCCCTCACGACCTCGCTTTGGTCCTTCAGAGCAGCGATAAGAGCTTCAACCGCCCTTTTATCACCTATTTTTCCAAGAGCTCTGGCTGCATGTTCCCTCACGACCTCGTTTTCATCCTTTAGAGATGCGATAAGAGCTTCAACCGCCCGTTTATTTCTTATCTTGCCAAGAATTTGGGCAGCTCTCCATCGGATAACATGATCTTTATCTTTTAAAGCATGAATAAGCGGCTCGATAGTCCTTTTATCGCCTATCTGGTCAAGCGCTTCTATGGATTTCATTCGAAGTTGCAGGTCTTTCTTCTGCTTCAATACATTTGTGAGGTTTTTCACATCTCTTCTTGCTTCCATTTTACGCATATCTTTTAAAGAAAGACCAAAAAGTCCCATGACATCACTCATCAATTCCAGGATACCAATGAATCACTAATAATTATCCTATATATATCTTTATTGTTTTTTTTCGTGTTCATGTACATTTTTAACTCGAAATGTATTTAACTCATTAAAGAATTGAAGATGGGTTGTGGAGTCAAGATTATGGAATCAAAAGAAAGGACATTCTATTCGCTGATCATACTTTTCTTCGTCATCGGACTTGTAATAGGTTATATGATGCACCAGCCGGGAACTGAGATCAGGTATATAAATAACACAGAAGTACCAAAAGAAGTACCAAAAGTTGTTGAAACGATCGTAGAAGTGTCCCCCACATCCACAACCCCGGCGCCAACATCCACCCAGGTGCCAGATTTTGAAGTTAAGATATTTGACCCGGAAAAAGATAAACCAGCACAAACCATAGAACTTGTGAACTGGAAAGCAATGCCTGATTATGTTTCGATGCGTCCAGGGGAAACCGTATTGGTCAAAGTGGTCAATTATCCTGCTAATCAGGAGAAGCCGAAATTCATAATGGGCTCGTATCAAAAGATACTTGGCACATCAGGAATGATAGTTATAAAATTCAATAATAGAGGGACTTATGATTTTACGGTGATCATCCCCAACAATGATCCGAGCATAAATCCCGTAACATACGCCAAGGGTTCGATAAAGATATATTAGGAAAAATATTTCAGAGCACCAAGCGCATTAATTATCTGAGGTTCATCAGGAATGAGAACATCTTGTTGAAGCACACCCCTCAGGGCAGCGACCAGCCCTTCATTTTTCACAGTTCCGCCTATCAGGACTAGTGACCGCGACTTAGG
The DNA here is from genome assembly GCA_043810475.1 of Methanobacteriota archaeon. Lineage (GTDB taxonomy): Archaea > Halobacteriota > Methanosarcinia > Methanosarcinales > Methanoperedenaceae > Methanoperedens. The sequence goes on from JBDROC010000162.1 coordinate 7,980, forward strand.
TATCATAAAGGAGATCCTGCGAGCAAATGCAAAATGCATTCCAGCTATCACTTCCTCTTTTGAATAACCTCCCACAAGCTGGGATATCATCTCTGAAAGTGCAAATACCCCGCAGGTGTTGTTGATGTCAGGGATGCGATCTGCCATCGCATGCAGTGAGCCAAGTTCATGCAGCTCGATCCTGAAATAATTTGCCACGAACTCAAGAAAAGCACCAGTTCCAGCGCTGCATTTGTCGTTTATGATAAAGTTGTTGTTCCTGACATCGATAACCTTTGTATCCTGTCCCCCGATATCCACTATTACCTCTGCATTCGGGAAATAATGCCCGACGCCATATATTGCGGCAGTTAATTCTGTGAGAGATGCGCGGTGGGGAACTGAATTTCTGAAATACCCTGTAGATACTATATTATCACTGTCAATTCCGGTCACAAGCTCCTTCCAGTTGTGGGTTGAGGTTATACGGAATTTGATATCCCCGTTTTCTATCCAGACCATTTTTGCAGCAGTACTTCCCACATCAAGTCCTATCATAAACCGACGCTCCCCAGGCACAGGGGTATGCATAGCATACCCCTTATTTTGATCAAACTTTCGTAAAGTTTGATCATAGTCTATCAAGCATCTCCCTGAAGGCTTCAAGCCGCAGTTTTATCTGCTGCGGGGTATTTCCAGGCAGATCTCCCTGGATGGTCAGCATGGGATAATCAAGTTTTTCTCTCATGATCTCGTCCTCGAGCATATGGTGGCAGGCAAATTGTGTATAATGTATCACTCCGTCCACTTTTCGCATTTCAAGTTCTTTTTTAAGGAAATCTATCCTGAACTCAAGAGGTCTTGCAAAGGTATAACCGCAATAATCATGCGCCATTTCCTGAATAGTTGTTCCCCCATGTCGTATGAACTCATACGGGAGCTCATCGAACACAATATGCAGCCCCAATGAATGTGCGACTTCATGAAAATCATGATATATCGGAGGCACTCCTATCAGCGCGATCCTGTTCATTAGATCAATATCCTTTTCTTCCAGAGCTGATATCATTCTGGAAAAGCCTGCAAGGTCGCCTGCAAGGTCACTGAAAGATATCAATATCCTGAACGCTTCACCTGGTGAGAGCTTACCGCAGCATCTTTTTTTATCTAATATCTGCCCCTGCTTTTTCAGTTCCCTTATTTCTTTGAATTTTTCAGGACGTTTGATCCCACCCAGGAACTCAGAAAGCATGTGCAACTGCGACTCCATATATACCGAATCCCCGTCGAAGGGATAAAAAAAAAAGTGAGTGGGTATCCCGCTCATTGCCGCTTTCTGGCCGTCCACGAGGGCATTGTGGCAGTCTCCTCCCGCGACCACGATAAGAGAATCAACATTTATTTCTTTTTTGACAAGCATTTCTTTCCAGATGGCTGTCCAGGCACACAGCTTGTTCCCAGGGTATTTTCTTGATGAAGGTATTACATTATTGACATCGAACGGTGCGGCGCCGCAGGCAAATATCAATTCAGGGGGAACAAGTGCGGTTATCCCTATTTTTTTCACGGGCATCCTAATGTTAAGGATAAATTTATGTTTTTGCATACAGGGTTTTTCACACAATGTTTATATATTTAAAATTATTATTTAATACTATAATTCATGGAAAAGAACATTTACTCTGACCCTGCCAACAATTTGAACTGCCAGATGCGCTTTACGTGCGGTTCGGTAAAATGCCCGGATTCATACGACATATTAAAAGACCACCAATGCTATGTGGACAGGTTCAAGCGATACCAGCCATCCAGCGATGTATGGTACAGAAGGGAATGGGATGATGTCAAGAAAATAACCTGGTGGGAGGTATTCGGACTAAAAGAAGTATGGCTTTATATTCTATATATTATTATCATTGTAATTTTTATATTCATGTTGCTATTGCTTGCAAAAGTTCTGATCATTTACCGATATTATTGATCTCCTGCCTGAGTTCTCCGAGGGTGGACTTCCTTTCCGCGAATGCATTGTGGCGATGGATGCTTTCCTCGTTGATCTGTTTTATTATGATAATGGAATCATCTGCCAGATCCGGAAACTCCTTCACTACCTTCTGCGCCATGCTCCTCACGCAGTCCTCCACGAACTTTGGATTCTTATGCGCCCGTTCTACAACTGCTGCTTCATCAGATCTCTTTAACAATTCGAACATCTGCGAGCTCATGGAGTTCTCAATAATATTGATTATCCTTTCAAGTGAAACGAAATTGTTATCCTGTACCTCGATGGAGATAATGCCACGACCCCTCTGGTTATGCGTGGGCATGGGCACAAGGTTCAGGAACTTCTTAATAATATCGCCCTCAACACCGAGTGCTTTTAATTCTTTTTTTGCCTTATCACGCATTATTTCCTGGGCGCATGGGCAGGCAGTTATCCCGAGCACTTGCGCACCTATCATTTTTCTCACATTCAGGTCATTCCCCCTGATGGCTCTTGCTTCCGCGAAGATGTTAACCACTTCCTGGCATTTTATCTTTGTCACAGGGGTTTCCCTTTTAACAATATACTCACTTCTCATCCTGACTTCGGCGTTCAGCGCATATTCGTGCCTGTCTATAAGCCTTTTTGAGACTTCACCACACAGGTCCTCTATCTCATACACGGGTGATGCTATCATCTCTTCAAGCACTTCGTCAATAGCTTCAAAGTTCCTTGACAGGTTGGCACCTTTCCTGTCAGAGGGCAGATCAACAAAGATATCGAATGTGGATACCAGCACGATAGGGCGCTTATCTTTCCGCGCAACTTCTACAAGTTTCTTAACATCCGTTACCCCTACTCTTGTCAGCGTGATCGGGATATCAGGCAGATTTGCCTGGATATCGGGCAAGTATTGTACAACTGGAAGTTCCATTTTTGCTCTCCAGAAAGAATGAACCATTTTAGTGGTATTTGATACTTATCGCTCATACTGATAATATGGGATAAACTTTTCGAAACGTTTAGAATATAAAGTATAAATAGAATGATAAATGGAGAGTATTAGATAATAAAAGGCGTACGATGGAACAAATAATCAAGATCCTATCACTGTCAAAAAACTACGGGG
>JBDROC010000163.1:0-2355 GCA_043810475.1 Methanobacteriota archaeon
TTATATGAGGGCTAAGGAAACCCTGGAGCCATTTCATTATGAGGGGGTTCCGTTCGTTGTCACAGGGAAATCACCGAAATATTATTCAGGATGGTTGATCCCGCGCATAGAAGAGGGAAAATTTAAAGGAATGATATGCACAGTTGAAAGCATACGTACGCAGGCATGATCTGATTACAAACTTTAATAACAGGTTCACACATATATGACCTGATAGTTTTGAAGTTCAAAGAATATATTCCATTTATTGGCATGGCGTTCATGCTTCTTCTTGTGCAGTTGATCGCTGTTGCTCTCAGTCACAAACCGCTTGAGAAAGCGTTTTCGAATCCTGATGACCCGGTCAATGTTATCGTGTGGGTAGCAATAATCCTTGTTTTTACTGGCTTCATTTTACTTGTAATAAAGTTGAATAAAAAGTGGATGATACAGGCTATTATCCTCATAGCAATAGTCTGGACATTATATTATGTCTTTGAAGCGATCTTTGCATCGTTCTTATCTGAAGAAGAAAAAATTGCTTTATCTGTTTTGCTTTCAATAGGTCTTGGAGTAGTTCTTTATAAATTCCCAGAGTGGTATGTGATAGACATTGTTGGTGTGATATTGGGGGCTGGCGCAGCCGCAATTTTCGGGATATCCCTTGCCATAATACCCACTCTTCTGCTATTGATTGTTCTGGCGATCTATGATTATATCGCGGTGTACAGGACAAAACATATGGTGGCACTTGCAGAGGGTGTGATGGATCTAAGGCTGCCAATTTTACTTATTATCCCGAAGCACTGGAAGTATTCCTTTCTAAAAGAGAAGTTCGATAAACAGGAGAGGGAGGCTTTCTTTATGGGTCTTGGTGATGCTGTTATGCCAACTCTTCTCGTGGTTTCAGCTAACGTGTTCGTTCAGGGAGCAGGGTCTTATAATGTTCCACTGGCTGGGGTAATGAATATTCCGGCTATTGGCGCAATTGTGGGGACGTTCGTAGGCTTTACGGTGCTTATGGGACTTGTAATTAAAGGCAAGCCGCAGGCAGGTCTTCCCTTCCTTAACACAGGGGTTATCCTGGGATATGCAGCCGGCTGCCTGATGGCAGGGTCATCGCTGTTGAACTGAAATGCCAAAAGATTAAATAATCCGATGCAATGAATAGGGAAACATGTCTCAAACGATTTCAGAACAGATATTCTCAAAAGCATCGGGTAAGAAAGTAAAAGCAGGAGACTTTGTCCTTGCTGGCATAGACTGCGCCATGGCCCATGATATCACAGGACCTCTGGCAGTAGAGGGATTCAGGGAGATAGTGAAAGACAAGTCAGGAAAGAAAGTGTGGGATCCGAAAAAAATAGTGATACTTTTTGATCATCAGGTGCCGGCAGATTCACTTGCGGCAGCCGCTAACCACATTATGCTTCGGGGGTTTGCAAAAGAGCAGGGCATCCTGAATTACGATATTTTTGAGGGAGTATGCCACCAGGTGATGCCTGAAAAGGGGCATGTGAGACCTGGCGACCTCATAGTGGGTTCAGACTCGCACACATGCGCTTATGGAGCCCTTGGCGCATTCTCAACAGGAATAGGCAGCACTGATATGGCTTTCGTGTTCGCCACTGGAAAGCTCTGGTTCCGCGTGCCTGAGACCATGAGATTTGAGGTGAACGGGAAGCTCCCGAGTCGCGTGCACTCAAAGGATGTTATACTTCATCTTATTGGAGATGTAGGAGTTGAAGGAGCCAGGTATAAGACAGCAGAATTCTGCGGCACAACAGTTAGAGATATGGATATCCCCGGCAGGATGACCATGAGCAACATGGCTATCGAGATGGGAGGAAAAGCAGGTATTGTAGAAGCTGACCGCGTAACAGAAAAATATCTAAGGGAGAGGATACCTGATCTCAAGCTTGAAAGTAAATGGAAGAGTGACAGTGACGCTGTATTTTCTGAAACAAAAGAGTATGATGTCAGCGACCTTTCTCCGCAGGTGGCATGCCCGCATAATGTTGATAACGTAAAATCTGTGGAAGAAGTGGAAGGGACAAAGATAGATCAGGTGTTTGTGGGCTCATGCACCAACGGGAGATTTGAGGATATTGAGATAGTGGCAAAAATAATGAACGGCGAAAAAGTGGCAAAGGGCGTGCGCCTGCTCATAATACCAGCCTCGCATACTGAATACATGAAGACGCTAAGGGCTGGATACGTGGAGCAGTTCATGGAAGCAGGCGCCATCGTTGAATCCCCGTGCTGCGGACCATGCATGGGTGGCTCGTTCGGATTGCTTGGCAAAGGCGAAGTGGGTCTGTCCACGTCCAACAGGAATTTCAAGGGCAGGCAGGGAAGTCCAGATGCTTTCGTGTA
>JBDROC010000164.1:0-10335 GCA_043810475.1 Methanobacteriota archaeon
ACCATACATTCAGATCGCAGGACAGGCTTGCCAGATAAGAGTTTGGATGCAGTCCTGTTGTATGATGCCTTTCATGACCTCGAAAAGCCGGATGATGTTCTCAAAGAGATCCATCGTGTATTAAAGTCAGATGGGATACTGTCCTTCAGCGACCATCATATGAAAGAAGAAGAGATCGTGTCAAAGGTGACAAGAGTGGATCGTTCAGGCTGTTGAGAAAAGGGGAAAGAACCTATAGTTTCTCGAAAGAGAGTTGAATCTCAAGCTCGATCCAACAGATCGTCCTATGCAACTTTTTCAAACCTTGCCATAAAAAACCTCAGATCTTTAGGTTCATATACCATTTTCAGTCCTGTGATCCGATCTCTATTTTCATAAACTTCTTTTATCGATTCAGCCACATATTCCATCTGGGTGTTCGTATAAACCCGCCTTGGAATTGTCACTCTGACAAGCTCTAAATTAGGAAAAATGTTCTCCCCTGTTTTATGATCCCTTCCTCTTGATACAGCTCCTCTTTCCATTGTCCTTACTGCTGATCCTTCATAAATAGCCGCAGCAAGGGTTTGAGATGGCCACTGCTCCCTTGGAATATGAGGGAAAAACTTCAGGGCATTCAGGAAAACACCATGACCGCCAATGGGTTTTACAATAGGGATTTTGTATTCCATGAGCATTTCACCTAAATATCTTACCTGTTTGGTCCTGTAATCCAGATATCTGGCATCAGTACCTTCTCTAAGCCCACGGGATAATGCTTCCATATCTCTGCCAGCCATTCCTCCATAGGTATGCAACCCTTCATAAACAACTACTAAATTACGAGCTTTTTCGTAAATTTCTTTATCATTGGCTGCCAAAAATCCGCCAATATTTACCAGACAATCTTTTTTAGCGCTATAAATACAGGCATCAGAGTAAGACATCATCTCATTTAATATTTCCCTGATATCCCTATCAGAATAGCCCTCTTCACGTTCTTTTATAAAATAAGCATTCTCACTACTTCTAGTAGCGTCAAAAACTACCTTCAGATCATAACTCTTGCACAGTTCTCTTACTTTCCTGAGATTCTCCATTGAGACCGGCTGGCCTCCAGCCATGTTAACATTCATCTCGACATTTACATAAGCAATTTTTTCCGCACCCTTTTCAATAATAACTCTCTCCAATTTATCAAGATCTATGTTACCTTTAAACGGATATTCGTTTTCAGGTTCATGGGCCTCGTCTATGACCACATCCGGCATTTCACCGCCGAGTAGTTCTACATGAGCCTTTGAAGTCGTAAAATACATATTTCTGGGAACTATATTTTTCTCTGGTTTGATCAGGACTCTTGAGATTATATGTTCCGCTCCCCTTCCTTGATGAGTGGGAACTACATATTTATACCCCAGAACTTCCTGAATAGATTTTTCAAGATTGTAAAAATTCCTGCTGCCAGCATAAGCCTCATCGCCCAACATCATGCCTGCCCACTGATCATCGCTCATTGCACTGGTGCCACTATCGGTAAGTAGATCAATATAAACATCTTCGGATCTCAGAAGAAAAGTATTATAGCCTGCATTTTTAATTGCTTCAGTTCTTTGTTCTTGATCAAGGATTCTTACTCTCTCAACCATTTTGATCTTAAATGGTTCTATTGGTCCCCTCATAAATTCACAGTCCTTTCTAATATTAACAATGATTATTAGCATTATTTATTAATGTATCGACTTGCAGGGACTGTAAAATAGTTTGGTTTTTTGCATAAAATATTCGCCGCAGAGGCACAGAGAACACCAAGAAATAATTACTCTGCGCTTCTGTGGCTGTTTTGCTTTTTGGTTGGACAACACCAAAGTTTTTTTTTTACAGCATCGACTTGCAGATTTTTAGTGAGGCTAAAGATAGTCTTTTTCTGTATTCTAAATAATTTGCGCAACAACTATTTGGATACCAACTCTGTCTGTCCGTCATAAACGATCTTTCCTTTTTTTATGACGGTCTGGACAAGATTAACTCCAAAATGATATGGAATACATTTATGGTTTGGCACATTCAGGATCATCACATCAGCCTGTTTTCCTACTTCCAGGCTCCCAATGGTATCTGCCCTGTTTATTGCATGGGCTGCATTTATTGTAGCGGCATTGATGGCCTGTGCGGGCGACATTCTCATTTTTAAACATGCAAGGGTTAAAATGATCTGCATAGATTCAGTCGGGCATGAACCGGGATTGAAGTCGGTAGCCAGAGCAACTGCCACACCTCGAGATATCATTTCAGATGCTGGTGCATAGGTATTCGATCCCAGAAAGAACGTTGCGCCAGGAAGCAATATTGCTATGGTCCCGCTCTTTGCTAATGCATCGATCCCTTCTCTGGATATATGCTCCAGATGACTTGCAGAGACTGCATGCAAACTGGCCGCAAGCTTAGCGCCGCCCATGTCAGATAATTGATCCACATGCAATTTCAGGTTAAAGCCCAGTTTCTTTGCAGCGGTCAAAAGCCGCCTGGACTGCTCAATATCAAACACGTCATGTTCGCAGAAAACGTCACAATATTCTGCCATGCCCTGCATTTTCGAAAGCATAGTATCGATGACAAAATCAATATATTCCCCCGGGCTCTTGAATTCAGGTGGCGTGGTGTGTACAAGAAAAGTCGGTATTACTTCAATGGAATGTATCACATTCAATTCTTTCATAACGTGCAATTGCTTTAATTCATCCTCCATAGTCAATCCATAACCGCTCTTTGACTCAACTGTGGTCGTGCCGAACTTTCGCATTGTATCCAGATGACCCAATGATCTTTTTATCAATTCCTCTTTACCTGCAGCTCTTGTAGCCCTGACCGTATTCAATATCCCACCCCCTGATCTTAAAAGGTCCATATAGCTTGCACCTTTTATTCTCTGTCCGAATTCATCTTCCCTTGAGCCTGCAAAAACAAGATGCGTATGGCTGTCAATAAAACCGGGCATTACCACTTTATTAGAAGCATCGATCTCCACAGTATCAGAGGTCTTTGAAACTTTTTCCATAACCTCATCAGAAGTCCCGCATGCGATTATTTTATCTTTTGAGACCGCAACAGTACCATTTTTAATAATATCCAGGTCATCCATCTGTTTACCTGTTCTGGGTTTGAAAGAACTGCCGGATATTGTCAATAATTCATTCGCGTTGAATATTATCAAGTCTGCTATTGGTTTCATAAATGTAGTTATGCTATTCAGGTATCTTGACCTTTTTTTCCTTTGCCACATCCATAGCGATCTGGTATCCCGCGTCCACATGTCTTGCGATCCCGATCCCCGGATCTACGGTCAATACTCTTTTCAATCTTTCTTCACGCTCATCAGTCCCGTCTGCAACAATAACCAATCCGGCATGAAGGGAATTCCCGATCCCGACCCCGCCTCCATGATGGAAACTCACCCAGCTTGCTCCATTGATGGCATTCAGGGCGAAATTTAGCAGCGGCCAGTCTGCGATCGCATCGCTTCCGTCCAGCATTCCTTCAGTCTCTCTGAAAGGTGATGCGACAGACCCGCAGTCCAGATGGTCTCTTCCGATCACCACCGGAGCTTTGAGTTCACCTGATGCGACCATTCTGTTCATTTCCACCCCAAGTTTTGCTCTGTCCCCGTATCCCAGCCAGCAGACCCTGGAAGGCAAACCCAGCGTCGGTACTTTCTTTGACGCCAGTTTTATCCAGCGCTCCAGTGCTTTATCTTCCGGGAACAGCTGCAGTATCTTAGAATCAATAGCTTCTATGTCCTCTGGATCTCCAGAGAGGGCGACCCATCTGAAAGGTCCTTTGCCCATGCAAAATAGAGGGCGGATGTATTCCAGCACAAAACCTTTGTATCTAAATTCGCCCTTTTCATCCCTTATATCCACTCCTGCGCGTTGCGCCTGGGCGCGGAGGTTATTCCCATAATCAAATACGATCGCACCGCGCCTTTGCATCTCGAGTATGGCTTCAACATGCAGTCTGATGGAACTTAGCGCCCTGCGATGGTATTCCTCTTTGTCGCTCACCCTTAACTCATCCAGTTCTTCAAGATCTCCAGCTGGAACATAACTGGATAGGTCGTGGGCAGGGGTCTGATCTGTAACGATATCCGGGATTATCTCGCGTTCAACCAGTTCTGGATGTACTTCTGCAGCATTTCCGACCAGTCCCACGGAAAGAGGTACTTTCTCGGTCTTTGCTTTCATTACCCACTTCACCGCTTCATCAATATTCGATGTGATCCTATCGCAATAACCTTCTTCCACTTTCCTTCTGATCCTCTCCTTGCGGACCTCAACATCAAGTATTACTGCCTCATTCATGGTTGCAGCCAGAGGCTGTGCTCCGCTCATGCCGCCCATCCCTGCAGTTAAAACGGATTTTCCTCTTAAAGAATCAGAATCAAAATGTTTCTTTGCGACCGCAGCAAGAGTTTCATACGTTCCCTGGAGTATCCCCTGGGTTCCAATATATATCCAGCTTCCTGCAGTCATTTGCCCATACATGGTCAGGCCCAGCTCATCATATCTATCAAAGTTTTCCTGCGTTGCCCATTTCGGGACAATGTTAGAATTCGCAATTACCACTCTCGGGGGCTTCTCTATGGGTGGGCGCTATATACACCGGCTTTCCCGATTGGATGCATAAAGTCTCATCGTCTCCCAGTGTCAGAAGTGCCCTGACAATTCTATTATATTCCCTCCAGTTCCTTGCCGCCCTTCCCGAACCTCCATACACTATCAGTTCATCTGGATCGACCGCAACCTGTGGGTCAAGGTTGTTCATGAGCATTCGCAGCGCTGCCTCCGCATCCCAGTTCCTGCAATGAAGTTCCCTGCCGGTATATGCCTTGATAATTCCTTTTGGTTTTTCTTCATAATACATCGGTCTTGCCATTTTACACACTCTTTCTCATTTTGAACCCATTTAAAAAACTGATAATAATAGAGGCACCCAGTCTTGCAGTCCTATCATCCACATCAAACCTGGGATTGATCTCCACGATCTCCAGGAGTTCTACTCTTTTTGACGCCCCCGCCAGAAAAGCCAACTCTCTTATCTGTTCCGGATCAAATCCCCGTGCATCTGGCGAACTGCTTCCGGGTGCAAAGCACTGGGCAACTGAATCAATATCAATACTGACAAATACAGACCTTGTATTTGAGCCTGCGATTTCCAGTGCTTTTTCCATCATAAATGGGATCCCTGCTACAGCTTCTGAAAGTGTAATTATCGATACGTTTTTTAACACAAGGAAATCATAATAAGTCCTTGAATTCAAGTTATCATGGGCTCCCATCTCAACAAAATTTTCCCCTTTAAGAAGCTCAATATCCAGGAGCTTCCTGAATGGAGACCCGCTGGTAATTCTATTGTCGATGATCTCACGCACATCGAAATGTGCATCAATGTTTATCCCGCCGATCTCCCTGGAATGGAACTCGGATAATGCCCTGATGGTTCCGATTGATAGATCATGTCCGCCCCCTATTACAATGGGCAGTATTCTTTTGACCAATAAGCTATCGACCACAGTTGAGATCCTTTCATGCGTCTGTGCTATATCTTCAGTAACGGCTACATCTCCAAGATCTGCAATTTTGAGATCACTGATATCGATCTTCTGCTCTATATTGAAAGTCGTCCCATAATTCTTCAGGGCTTTCCTCACTGCATCAGGCGCAAATCGTGCACCGTCGCGCCCTCCTCCAAGTGAGACCGCTTTATCGAAGGGAACTCCAATAATTCCGATCTCTGCAGGCTGGTCCCCTGGCATGATAATGTTTTTTACCCGGAGATCATTAGGGTCCTGCTGCGGTTCGAATATTTTTACCAGGGGTTTCTGGAGAAAATCCATTTTGATTCACCAACCCTTTCTTTTCTTTATGGTTCAAACTATAAGTAAATACTGCATCACCATAGTATAAATGTAAAAGACACTATATTGAACCGATAAATACATTGATACGATCCTTATGCGAATAATAATAGATGGTGAGACTCTTTCCATAGATGACATAGTCTCAGTTGCACGTGATTTTGAAACGGTGGGACTTTCACCCGATGCCAGAAAGAAAGTCATGAAATGCCGTGAGTTCGTGGAGTCCCTTGTAGCATCTGAAAAAGTCGTATATGGTGTTACCACAGGTTTTGGAGCATTTGATGGTATATTCATTTCAAAAGAACAATCCAACAAACTTCAAGAAAACCTTATACTCAGCCACTCCGCTGCAGTAGGGGATCCGTTCCCTGAGGACATTGTCAGGGCAGTAATGTTGCTGCGTGCCAATTCGCTGTCCAAAGGATATTCCGGGGTCAGGGTGGATATTATCGAGACATTGATCCATATGCTCAACGGCAGTGTGCATCCTGTGATCCCTGAGAAAGGTTCACTGGGGGCAAGTGGCGACCTTGCAAATCTTGCCCACATGGTGCTTGTGATGCTGGGAAAAGGCGAAGCCTTCTATAAAGGGGAAAGGATGAGCGGTAAAGATGCCATGGAGCGGGCTGGGATTACAGTAATAAAACTTTCATCAAAAGAAGGGCTTGCCCTGATAAACGGGACCCAGGTCATCACTGCCATTGCAGCGTTGTTAGTTCATGATTCCCAGGTCCTGGTTAAGACCTCGGAAATAACGGCATGCATGAGCCTTGAAGCATTGAAGGGAACAGCAAGGGCTTTTGATGAAAAGATCAGCATGGTCAGGCCCCATAAAGGCCAGATAACGTGTGCCGATAATCTCAGGCGCCTTACGACTGATAGTGAGATAATGGTGTCTCATAGATATGATAAAAAAGTGCAGGATGCCTATTCGTTGCGATGCATACCTCAGATCATCGGTGCAACAAGAGATGCATTAACATTTGTCAAAGAAAAAGTTGAAATTGAGATCAACTCTGCAACCGATAACCCCCTTCTGTTCCCTGATACAGATGAAGTCATATCCTGCGGTAATTTTCACGGCCAGATCATTGCCATTTCCCATGATATACTTGGCATAGCGCTGTCTGAGATCGCAAGCGTTAGTGAAAGGCGGATCGAACGGCTTGTCAACCCTTATCTCAGTGAACTGCCTGCATTTTTAACGGAGAAAGAGGGGCTTGATTCAGGATACATGGTTGCGCAGTATACAGCAGCAGCTTTAGTTTCAGAAAATAAGGTATTTGCCCATCCGGCCAGTGTTGACTCCATACCTACTTCTGCTAATAAGGAAGATCATGTGAGCATGGGAATGGCAGCCGCATTAAAAGCCAGGAAAATATTTGAAAATGCTTCATATGTGATCGCAATTGAACTTCTATGTTCGGCACAGGGTCTTGATTTCAGAAAACCGCTGAAGGCAGGTGCAGGCGTGGAAGCGGCACATATAAAGGTACGGTCTGAGATCCCCCACCTGAAAGACGACAGGATACTCTACCCTGATATAAATAAAGCCAGAGATATGGTCATAAGAGGAGAGGTGCTTTCGGTCGTGGAGAACGCTGTGGGAGAACTGGCTGGGTTTTGATCAACAATTAAGACAGGTTCAATTCAACTCTAATAATATTGAAATTCATCTGTAAAATGATTATAATTATTATATTTATAGTTAACTCTACCAATTACATTGTCTCATTCTGGCCAAAAAAAGCATTATCTGTTATATCCTTGAAGTTCAGATGCACAGCATTTTCAATACGTACTTTATCTTATTCTTCCGGAATGAAAATCTTCATGATATCTGCGTCATTCAGATGCCGCATAGCCAATCAGTTCCAATTAGTGGGTCGGTTTTATGGATATCTTAATCTCAAGAACCATTGTGATCATGAAGTCTCTGATTTCATTGGATAAATGGATTTCTGAGATTTGGTGATAAGGGAATGATGCCAGGAAAAGTTAAAATTTAATGTAATTTTGAATTTATGGCTTAGATAAAGTATATTATTATGTCACTCCTCTAAATTATTATGCCAAAAAATATCATATTACATGATTTTCGGACAAATCCATTTTTTCAACACATTAATTTAGACAATATTTAAGTATAAGTAAATATATATTACAGTCATAATGACTGAAACAGACCGCATTGCTGAGATAATTCACATAATGGAAGAGATTGAAAAATCCCCTCTCCCAGTAAGTCAATATTTCAAAGAGAGAAAACTCCCCTTTGGACGGGCACAATATTATCTTTACAAAAAAGCAATGCAGGAAAGAGGTATAGAAGGTTTGATCGACCAAAGAAACAAAGGCAATCACCTGAAATTCACCGATGAGATAAAAAATTTTGTCAAAGGACTCCTCACTCAAAATCAGTCATTAGCATCCGAAGAAGTTCAAAAATTGATTGAGAATGAATTTGGAACATCCATCTCCATCACAGTGATTAATGATTTTCGCCGGGAAAGTAATTTGAGTCGTGTTTATCCTCAAAAAGACCAACCATTGATGGAATCTGGAGCTTCTGAAATAGCAATTGCACTTGCGATAGACACTGGGATAATCAACGCCTTAACAGAATCAATATGCTTTGGTGTAGAAAAAATGAGAGAATCCAGAATATTCAAAGATAGTTTATTAAATCCAAAGGATCATCCTGACCTTCGATCAAAAGGAAAGTTCACTGCTGAATACAATAATTTACCGCAAGTAAGAAGTTCCAGATTCAAATCTTTGGATGAGAAAATTACCCAAAAAAGGTTTGAAGCAATGCGGATATTCAGCCTTGCAAGGGAATCCATCATGCGATATAATCTTGCTCTTTTTTCATTACCTCTTGTAACTTCTAATGGAAGAGCCAGAAGCGTGGACAATCCCAGGGGCAATGCCCTGAAGTACTTGTGTGGATTCAATTACAAAGCATCGACGCTGGATATGCATATCAGAGATTTGAAATATCTTCAAATGTCAAATCTTCTCATCGAAACAACAGCAAAGTTCTGGATTGATTTCTGGAGCAGCAGAAACAAATCCGACAATATTTTCGCATGCTATTACATAGATGGAAATACCAAAGCACTATGGTCATCCAAGCCATGCCATAAAGGTAAAGTCACTATGCTGGGAAGAGTTATGAATTGTCTGGAACAAGTATTCATTCATGATGGTCAGGGGCATCCTTTATATTTTCAGACCTTTAATGGTCATGCTGATTTTGGAAAAAACGCTTTGAAAATGATGGATCGGATAAGCGAATATCTTGAGAAAAATACTGATTTAGGAAATCAATTTGCAGTGAACAGGATCCTGATAATTGATGCAGCCGGTAATGGTGTTGGGACATTGCGAGAAATGACCGATTCTGGTTACTATTTCATCACGATGCTGGATTCCAACCAGGTCACTGACAGAAAAGTCAAGTTCGTGTCAGATAAGAAGAGATATGAGTTCGGGGATGCCTATCTGACGGACTACAAGATAGAATTGATGGATTCTATTGATAAAGGGTATTTGTATGAAACCAGGGCAGTGCAGGTCAATTGGGATAATGGCAGAACATGTGTTCTCATCACAAGTCTGCCAGAAGCGATTTTTTCATCTGACAATGTAGTTAAATCCTATTTCGATAGGTGGCCAGCACAGGAATTGAGTTTCAAGGACATGAAGAGCGGTGTCAATATTAATCGAGTAGTGGGCTACACCAAGAAATTGGGGGACAATGAAAAAGTTCTAAAAAATATTGAGGAACTTCAGGAAGAAATAGCTGAAATCGAGACCGAATTAGAGATACCTTTGAATAAAATAAATGATATGGAGGTAATTCTGCAATCAAAGATCGAAGAGGAGAGAACTTATAGGGAGAAATCCATAGTGTTCAATGGAGAAAGAAAATTACCTAAATGTGATGCAGAAATTTTAGAGAATATCCAGGCAGAAATCAATAGTCTTAAAAGGAAAATTAAAGCGATCGAAATGGTTGATGAAAAATCATTCAATTCATTAAGAAAGAAAAAGACGGAACTTGTAAGGATTATTGACAAAAAGAAGATTTATAGCGTTGATGTTGAGTTGGACCAGATTATGACATGCTTCAAGATTTCTTTTGCAAATTTATGCTGTTATTTTCTTGATAAGTGTTTTAATGGTGAGAAAATGACTTTACAACAGATTTTTGAAACGATTTTTGAACTTCGGGGAAAAGTGAAGATGGATGGGGATCAACGAAATATAATATTAGAGAGAAATACAAAACAAGAGAAGCTTATGAAAAAGTTAGATTCTGCATTTGAAACCATTAACCTTATGGGAATAAAGGATATGAATGGATATAGATATAATTTTGGATTTGTCTAATTTAATCCGTTATAAAAATTAAAATGTCCGAAAGTCATGTA
>JBDROC010000165.1:0-2004 GCA_043810475.1 Methanobacteriota archaeon
TTATCGCTTTCTCAACGTTCTCCCACTTAGTCTGCTGTGTTAGAACAGCGCCCACAACAACTTCAAAAGGAGTATCTGCCGGCCACCAGTTCTTATGACCGAACTTGTCAAGAAGAGTGTCATATAATTTAATCATACGAACTTTACGCCCAGATCTGAGAATCCATTCCTTTTTGCAAGATTAAGCAAAAAAGGTGTCAATGACTCGATCATATATGAAGACCTTAGACCGCCGCCATCCAGTGGATGCAGGGTTTTAATATCTTTTGTTAGATTCATCACTATTTTCTTTGCGTTTTTATCATCACCACAAACCACAACATCATAGTCAAGTCTCAATTCAAGGTTTGCTAATTTCTTTGCCGAAATATTATGGTATGCTGAAACCACTTTTACTGTCTTCGGAAGAATTTCCTGTATCTCAAGAGCCGCACTTCCCTGTTTTGGAGGTGTAAATTCGGACCATTCATTTTTTTTCATAGGAACCACAAGTGAAATTACGATCTGGTCTTTAAAAAGATGACATATTTCTTTCAAGAGCGACGTCACACCCTGATAAGGTATTGATAGAACTACAACATCTGCATTTTCGATCCCGGATTCATTCGTAAATCCGGCGATGCTGCAGCAAAAAAGTCTTCTTCTCGAAAGTATTTCAGAACAGTCACCCGCAGCCTTGATAGCCTTATCTATCTCTCGCGAGCATATTATAATTTCGTGTTTTCTAGCCCATCGCAGCGCAAAACCCTCTCCAATGTTGCCAGTTCCGCCAAGTATTGCTATCTTCATTTTTTCTCCTTTTCTTTCATGATCTTGCTCATCATATGCATGTTTTCCCTGTGCATAGAAACCATCAGGTCGCTCACGACCATCAAAATGAACACCTGGATCCCTGTGACTATGAGCAGGGTGGCAAGTATTGTCAGAGGGATATGGTCTATGTTTTTGAACCACTCATCCACCACATAAATGCCAATAGCTACACCGCTAAATGTGAGAAAACCCCCCATCACGCCGAAATAAAAAAGAGGGTTGTGCATGCGGGTAAGCAGAAATATGGTCGAAGCTATCCTGAAACCGTCCCTGATAGGTTTTAACTTTGTCTCTGCGCCGCTCACCCTTGAAAGATATGTTATCGGTACTTCAACGATCTTCAAATTCTTTTTAACGCATTCCACTGTTATCTCTGTTTCGACCTCAAAACCCGTCCTGATAAGTTCTATCTGTTTTATCGCATCATAGCGAAACGCCCTGTAGCCAGAAAGTATGTCTTCAAGCCAGACGCCGTATGCGAACCCGAATATCTTATTTAATATAAAGTTTCCGAAAAGGTTCAATCTTGTGAAAGCTCCTTTCTGGAAATTAGCTGTCCTTCCCCCGATAACGTGGTCTGCCAGCCCCAATGTGACAGGTTCCAGGAGCTTATAGACCTCTTCAGGAAGATACGTTCCGTCCCCGTCTATCATGACCACATATTTGTTATTAATTATCTGGAACGCCTGGTTTACAGCCTGCCCCTTTCCCTTCCCGCTCTGCAGTACGACCTTTGCGCCTGCCTTTTCGGCGATTTTTACTGTACCGTCCTTACTGTGCCCGTCAATGACGAGAATGTTGGAAAAACCCATTGATCTGAATTCACTAACTATCCCACCTATCGTTTTACCCTCGTTGAGCGTGGGAATTAAGATACATACATCCTCTTTGTTCATTTGAAGTCTTTATTTATCTGAATCTACTTAATAGTTTAGTGATTGGCATAGTGAACTACCCAACCCTAAAGGGCTTGGACGTCCCGCTGCATTGACCCTCTTCTGAGAAGTCCTTGACGGGCGTTAATTCACGCTTCTGATCGTAGTAGTTTATCCAGTCGGGTTTGCCCCACGGAAATACCTCAAATTCCTTTTTCAATCTGTTAAGCTCTGCTTGTCGTTTTCTTTCTGCAAGAGAATCGTTATAGAGATGCCTGCATGTAGAGAGTGTTCTATTGAGAATAACCTCTTGATT
>JBDROC010000166.1:0-8537 GCA_043810475.1 Methanobacteriota archaeon
ACATTGAAGAAAAGATGCATGCAGATTATGCATGTGGAAAATGTGGCTCGATAAGAATGAAAAGGATCGCCACAGGTATATGGAAATGCACCAAGTGCGAAGTTACGTTCACGGGCGGTTCATATGTGCCTCAAACCCCGGCGCACCTGACGGTCATGAGGGCTGTACATGCTGAGAAAGCCACAATTGCAAAGGCAAATGAATCACTGGCCTCCAATGAATAAGGTTTTAACATGGTATATAAATGTACCCGCTGCAAGCGGGCAGTCGAAATAGATTATCAATACAGCGGCATCCGTTGTCCTTACTGCGGACACCGCATCCTAGTCAAGGAAAGACCCGTTCTTGTGAAGCGGGTTAAAACCGAATGATCATTACCACAGCACGTAAACCTTCTTCCAAAACACGCACTTTTTGCAAACATCTGGACAGATTTACGGGCTGGGAATATGTAACTCGAGGAAAGACCAGTCGTGAGGCGCTCTCAGGTGAACCATTTTTGCTTGTTGGTGAGTATAAGGGAAATCCGGGAAGCTTATCTTTTTTTTTGAATGGAATATCTGTTCTTTCCATACATGTCAGCGTTTCTATGGATAAGGAAATCCATTCAGGTGAGAAGCCTGTTATAGATGGGGATTCTCCTTTAGCTATCGCTTTTAGCAAAGTGACCGGGTTAAAAGCAGGAGAGGTCGGTGAAAGGGTTATCCGTATAAACGACCGAATTGAATTTATTGATAATAGAATATCTTATATCGTTTTAAAAGTAAGAAGTTTAAGAGGTGAGGGCATTGCTTGATCTGTTCAAGAAAGATGAAATTAATGCTTTGAAGGCAAAAATTCTAGCGCTCGAAGAGGAAAACAGCAAACTTAAGCTGCAGGTTGAGAAAAAGGGGGATAAAACTAAAAAAACGCTTGCTGCCAGGCAGGAAGTTGACACGGAATTAAATGAGGCAAAGCAGCAGATACGATCGCTTGAGAATGAGCTTACAAAACTCAAAAAAGAAACAAAGGGGGAGTTGAATTTGCGTTTTTCTGAAAATTTTTTTAAGAACAGGCTTAATGACATTCTATTTTTACTTGATTCAATACAGTCAAAGACTGCCACATTGATAACAATATATCTTGCAAAGGATGAAACTCCTGCCAACATTCCATCTGATATAGCATCAAAGATCGAAAGTTCTGAACTTGCTCTTATTGAAAAAATAGATTCTCATACTGGCAAAGTTATCTTTTATGATACGGACAGGATAATCAAATTGGTGATGCTCCCTGTTTTTCCGATTTTGCATTCAAAATATTCACTTGAACGGCGTTTTGATCTTGAAACCTTAAAAAACAGTCTTAAAAGGGATAAGACACTGGTCATAAATGCTCATGCGGGCGAGACATTCATCGGGATAGTGGAAGATGATGTATTTGTTGAACATGAGGTAGTAAGAAGCAGTGTTATGGGGAAGCACTCAAAGGGCGGTTGGAGTCAGAAGCGGTTCCAGAGCCTGGTGGAAGAGGATGTCAGGCACCACGCAGATAAAGTGAGGGCTGCACTTGATACGTTACTTGTGAAACACAGGGATATAGAATATGTTATAGCAGGCGGGGAGGGAAAGCTGACGAGGATGATGCTTGAAGGGTATGATTACCCCCTCATCATGAAAAGTATGGATTCGGTCTCAACAAAGAACGCGGAACAGGTGCTCAGGGAGGCAATGGCAGTAAGGGTGTACGGGATATAAAGAAATTCATAACTCTGTTATAGGTATTATGCAGCTCAATAGAAGGATGTATATACAAATAATTCGTTTTAATCATCAAACTGATGAGATATCTGGAGAAATATGGTGAAAAATGAAAATATTTGAATTCAGTACAAACGTAATTGATAGAATAATTAGCGAATTAAACCATGCAGAGGAATTTATTCGAATTGCGGTTTTTCAGATTCATGACCCGCAGGTATTCAGTGTTTTAAAAAACAAATTAAGTGAAGGGGTCAGGGTTGAAATCATAACCCTTCCTTATGACAGTATCAACGAGGATATCCAGGTTGAAGTTACTAACTTATTTCAAAATATCGAAAAAAACGGCGCAAGACTTTATTTTTGTAAATGGAATGTTGGAGATCCAGAAAGAACTACGACGGCAGTGGGCAGATGGTATTCATTTCATGGAAAATTTATTGTAACAGACAAAAGCGCCATTTCACTTTCAGCGAATTTTACTCAAACCCAAGAGCTTGATGCTGTATTGATTTTTAGAAATGAAACGGATAAAATTAAAGAATACAATAGAAAATTTGAAGAACTTATCGACCTGTTCATTACCGAAAATTCGGGGTATAATGGAACAATTCGACAAATGATGATCAATTTGGATGATAATCCGTTATTATTTGAATTACCCAGGGTTATTGAAACTGAGACCCACAGGAACCATTGGATCAGGCATTACCCTTCTTCTCTTTGTCATGTAAATATTCCAATTGAAGATATATTATATTTAACTCCTTTTGATTGCAGAGGACGCGATTTTTTTATGTCAATAATTTCGAGCGCTTCAGAGTTTGCATATATCTCATCAGAGAGTTTTACCGACCCGGAATTTACATCATTCTTGATTAAAATGCGGTTAAAAGGGCTTGATATTCGAATATTGAGCGGTGCTACAAGCATGGATTTTCAGGACAGGATGAATAATATGGTTCGTGAGCTTTTATCTCAGGATATCGGTATTCGAACGATTGAGGACATTCATGCAAAACTCATTATCACAGATAAGTATCTGGTTGTGAGTTCGATTAATCTTAACAGGATGAACCTCGGATTCCATATAACCAGAAAATATTGGAGAGAAAATACGGAGTCAATTTCAGTTTGCAGCGATGTTGGAATTATAGAGCAGGCTAAAACCCAGTATCTTGATATTTATGATAAAAGTACTGATATTGAAAATAAAATAGCTGAAAAAATCGAAAGCCTTGTTGGCGATATGCTTACTTCAAAATTTGACCTTAGATCAAGACAAGAAGTAAAGATGCTTTTTGCGCGGTTAATCATCAGAAAAGAAATAGATGTGAAAAAATTTGTTCTTGAGATAGGCAAAATCACATATAATCTGATGAAGGTTTTCAATAGAAATATGGTTGAGAAGAATGATTTCGTCTCAGCATTGATACTTTACTATTTATCCGAAAGAAAGCATGATTACAACGATTTAAATGATAAATTAACTATCTTGAACATTGAAATCAATCTGAATGAACTGCTCCGAAGGCTGCTGGATAAAAATCTGATTGAGAGAGCAGGCGACTTTTATAAAATCAAATTAGATTCATTGCTTAGATGAGGGTTGATAATATGAGATGTGAAATAATTCAGGGCGGTTGCGAACAGTTCCTTAAGACAGCATCATATGAAAAGTTTGACCTGACTTTCCTTGATCCCCCGTTTAATCAGGGTAAAGAGTATAATATCCATAACGATGAGATGGCAGCATCGGAATACTGGAACTGGATGAACAGGGTCTGTAAATTGATTTACGAACGCACATCCGATGGCGGCTCCATTTATTTCATGCAAAGAGAGAAAAACACTCAATTCGTGCTGGAAACGCTGCTATCAACAGGTTGGGTATTCCAGAATTTGATAATCTGGAGGAAAAAAACATCAGCTGTCCCCTGCGAAGCCCGTTTTGGCAAACATTATCAAATAATAGCATTTGCTACAAAAGGTAAAACACCGCGGGTATTCAATAAACTACGGATCGATCCGCCATTATTAGTTACAGATAAATACGAACGACCAAATGGTATGTTCGTAACAGATGTCTGGGATGATATCAGAGAGCTTACTTCAGGTTATTTTGCTGGAGACGAACCTTTGCGATTGGATAATGGAGAGCGTTTGCATAAACAACAGTCACCCGTTCAATTGCTTACAAGGATAATCCTTTCTTCATCAAACGTAAGTGATATGGTTTTTGATCCCTTTGCCGGTACAGGAACAACACTTGTTGTAGCTAAGCAATTACAGCGGAATTCTCTTGGAATTGAAATAGATCCTACCAACGTCTCATTTATT
Organism: Methanobacteriota archaeon; assembly: GCA_043810475.1. GTDB lineage: Archaea > Halobacteriota > Methanosarcinia > Methanosarcinales > Methanoperedenaceae > Methanoperedens. The sequence continues at coordinate 4,080 of JBDROC010000166.1, forward strand.
GAAAATAGGCTATATAATGAGAGACTTAGTGATAATATGTTACAATATCGCAGCGATTATTTCTTTACTGAAAACCTGGATAAAATTTGGCCTCTATCAGCATCAGATAAGATTGATAAAAAATCAGAAGAAAAATATCGGTTAAAAATAAAAAAAATATGAAATTAAGAATACCCAAACACAACTTGCGCTTCTTGAGAAGCAAAAGGAGTATTTTATTAATAAAGAGACTGAAAACGCTTGACAATTGGAAAAGCATGGATGCGGTCTCGGCGCGGAACGCGGAACAGGTGCTTCGCGAGGCAGTTAATATTAATTATGCATTTTCATACGATTTCGATCAGGTTCTATCAAGGTAGAAAATTGCATGGGAGATAAGATACATTTTATCAAATATATATGCAATTGAAAAATCAACCCCGGAGGAGTTTTAACTCCCCCTTCAGTTTTTTCAATCGTTCCCTGAGCCCACCATTGCCTTCAGAGCGAAGCTGACGCTCAAGTTCCTTGATCCTGCCTTTAAGTTGCTCCTTTTTCAGGTCTTTTTCTATCTGAGCTTCAATGATTGAGTCTTTGACGTACATTAAAGGATGATTTCGATATCCAGTTCTTCAGCCAGTTCCTTATACCTGTTACGTATGGTCACTTCAGTGATGCCTGCGACCTCGGCGACCTCGCGTTGTGTCCTTCTATCTCCGCACAGGATTGATGCGATGTATATAGCTGCTGCAGCCACTCCAGTCGGACCTCTACCGCTTGTGAGTTCCTTCTCTGAAGCCTGCCTGAGTATCTCCACGGCTTTTGACTGCACTTCGCCCCGAAGGGTCAATCCTGAGCAGAACCGCGGAACATAGTCGATGGGTGACGTTGGTATCAACTTGAGACCGAGTTCTCTTGAGATGAACCTGTAAGTCCTTCCAATTTCCTTCCTGCTGACTCTTGAGACTTCGCCAATTTCATCCAGCGTGCGCGGAACATTGCACTGCCTGCATGCAGCATACAGAGCGGCGGCTGCCACGCCCTCGATACTCCGTCCTCTGATAAGGTTCTTCTCCACGGCTTTGCGGTATACAACAGCCGCGGTTTCCCTCACGTTCCTTGATAAACCAAGAGCTGATGCCATCCTGTCAAGCTCTGAAAGAGCAAAAGCAAGGTTCCTTTCAGTTGCATTGCTTACTCGTATGCGTCTCTGCCATTTTCGGAGGCGATAAAGCTGCGCCCTGCTCTTGGATGAGATGGATTTGCCGTATGAGTCCCTGTTGCGCCAGTCGATCATGGTGGAAAGACCTTTGTCGTGTATGGTATAGGTCATCGGGGCACCCACTCTGGAGCGTTTCATCCTCTGGTCGTGGTCAAAAGCCCTCCATTCAGGTCCCTGGTCAATAAATTCATCATCAACAACAAGACCGCATTCATTGCATACAAGCTCAGCGCGTTCATAGTCGTGTACAAGGGTATGACTCTTGCATTCAGGGCACTCAATAGTGGCTTTTTCGAACTGCCCTAGCTTCTGTTTTTCTTTCTTATTTCGTATACCCTCTTTTATTTTCTCGCGTTCTGACTTTTCACTTACAATTTCCTTGACTTTTTCTTTTTCTATCATTTGGATATCCGTCCTATTAAATTATTGTAAATAGACTCTTTCATTTTTCAGACCTTTTATTTCAGAGGCATTGATATCTTTGAACATCTTGATCGAAATGTAAGGAGCGTTCACAGGACCGAAAATTTCCTTGATCTTTCCTATTCTCTTCATCTTTCTGGTCACAACCAACAGATTCTCACGTAAAACACTATGTTCAAGCGTACTATCGGCGCGCACAATCAATAGGTTTTCTATTATATGAAGAATAGCTCCCAGTCTTTTCAATTTTCGACCTCTAAAAAGGTATTCTATACATACACAATCTTATATATATACATTTCGCAAAACATTTATTTATATCTTTTTTATCAGGCTTAAAGGTTGCGAGAGTGTGGCTTTGCGCGCACTTTTTTCATCAAGACCTGCCCCAATTGCGACCTTTAAAGCCATCTCATCCGTGATCAGATCAGAAGGCGCATGTGTGTCGGTATTTACGATGAGAGACGCCCCTTTTTCCTGGGCAACGCGTGCTACATGACCGTTTGTGCGGTTATGCCCGCATCGAGAAGTTATTTCAAGGGCTATATCATTATCCCGTGCAAGCTCAACATCCTCTGCCGTAATAAGTCCTGGATGAGCAAGGATATCAATATCAAGGGTTACAGCGATCTGGTTAGTACCCTCAGGAACTGGTTCAACGATCGTCTCGCCGTGCACCACGATTATCTCAGCCCCAAGGAGTCTTGCCTTCTTAACAAGCTTCGGGATCTTCCCGGGCGGCACATGCGTCAATTCAACGCCAGTAAACACCCTGATATCATAATCTGCTTCAAGAGATTTAATATTCTTCATACACGACAGGATATGCTCAATATTTGTAAAATCGACATGGTCTGTTATCGCTATTGCCTTATACCCCTTCACAACTGCCCGGCGCACAAGTTCACTGGGTATCAATTCGCCATCGCTGAACGTGGAATGCGTGTGCAGGTCAATCATTTTTTTGTCCTGGTCTCATTTATCTTCAAAGCAATCTGTTTTGTTATAAGGGATTTCGGACCTTTCTTATCTACAAGCACCCTCCCGCCGGTTGACCACCAGGATTTAGGATAGGATTTATCAGTTTCCACAACAGGGCTCAGGTTCAATTCCCTTGCTGCTTTTTCTATCTCCCTGAGGACTGGTGATTTCACTGAAACTTTCGCCGAAAGTATCCTGCCTTCTCCTCTTGATTTTGTGGCATCCAGATATACAGGCCAGATAACAAGCTTTGTCTTATCCTTCAACATCATATCCAGATTACCTTGTTTAACTATAATACTTTTCCAGAAACCAGGGCGTTTCTTTCCTCTGTGGATTTATAATGTGATATTCAGAAGAACAAACGCCTTATAGACAACAAAACCTCCAAAAGTGGTCGCCGGGATGGTCAAAATCCATGCGCCGACTATTGTGCGGGCAAGACCCCAGCGGACACTTGTCGCGCGTTTTGTCGCGCCCACACCCATTATCGAACCCGCGATAACATGCGTAGTGCTTACTGGAATCCCGAAAATGGAAGTCAAAAACAGTAGCACTCCACCGCCGGTCTCAGCGCTGAAGCCGTCAACGGGTCGCAATTTAGTGATCTTCATACCCATCGTCCGTATTACCTTCCATCCGCCTATCAGGGTTCCAAGTCCGATAGAGACATATGCGGAGAGAATGACCCAGGCAGGAATATCCGCACTTATATCCATATATCCAACCGAGATCAAAAGTGCAGAAATAATACCAGCGGTCTTGAGAGCATCATTAGCCCCGTGCCCGAGAGAATACCAGCTCACAGAGAGTAACTGGAGCTTTCCAAATATCCTGTTAATAATGGAAGGACGTAATTTTCGAATCGCCCTGAACAACACGGCGGAAAACAACATACTGAACACGAAACCAAATATCGGAGCCAGAACGATAAATACCAGGACTTTGGTTATTCCACTCATTATTAATACCTGGAATCCGCCCGCAGCTATACCTGCCCCCATAAAACCCCCGATCAGTGTGTGGCTCATAGATATCGGCAAGCCAAACTGCGTCATGACCACACCCCAGAAGATAGCTGCTAACAGTGTTGAGAGGATCAATGTGGGAGTAACTATAGAAATATCGACAATTCCTTTTCCAATGGTCAGCGCCACAGCATGCGGCATAATAAAAAATGCTACAAAGTTCATAAAGGCGGCCAAAGCCACGGCTTTTATGGGTGTAAGGACTTTTGTGGACACAACAGTAGCCACAGAATTCGCTGCATCGTTCCACCCATTCACAAAATCAAAAAAAAGGGCAATTAAAATTATTAAAATAACTGTTGTACTTAAACCTTCAAGCATTATTGATCACCAACGGACGGCCAGAAAAGCACCCTCTCAACTATTCTTTACCACAATGTCACTGATGACGTTCGCAGCATCCTCACACTTGTCGGTCGCGAACTCGAGACGTTCATAGATCTCTTTCAGCTTCATGATCTCGATAGCATCTGTCCGTTTGAAAAGGTCAGCCACTGATCTCTTGTACAGGTCGTCAGCCACATTTTCAAGCCTGTTCACTTCGATGCACCGTTTTTCGATCTCCTTCGGGTTCTTGATGTTGCGCAGACCGCTTATAGCAGTGTTTAGCTCTGATGCCTGCTTCACAAGCACTTCCGCAAGCTTTATCATGTTCTCTTCCGGCTTTTTGATCTCATAAAGTACAAATCTCGTCGCTGTGCCATCTATATAATCCAGCACATCGTCAAAAGCTGAGGCAAGCGCCGATATGTCCTCATGGTCTATCGGGGTTATGAATGACTTGTTGAGCTCTTCGAATATTTCGTGGACGAAATCGTCCCCCTG
>JBDROC010000167.1:0-2782 GCA_043810475.1 Methanobacteriota archaeon
TAATGAATAATAACCTATAATCATCAAAACTACCCCATCACTTGTGTGACAATGCTAATTTATTTCACAGGCCATATCGGAGCCACGGTTCTTCCATATACTTCGTTTAGCACTTGAGCCAGGGCAGTATACATCGCTGATAGTCCGCAGATGATTCCCTCGTAACCAGCAATATGTTTTATCATTGTTCCTAGAGGAAAAAGACCCGCATTATGCAGGTTCAATAGCACCGTCGTCATACCAAAACCCATCAAACCGAGAGGTGCTGGGTTGGCAGTGGTATCTTTTATCTTTGCCGTTACTTCGCGGACTTCTTCCATAGATTTTATTTCCTTCATAAAATCGTCACCTATTCTAAGGCGCTCCTCTAACTCCTTAGGACTATATACTAACGGTGATACAGGTATTTTGCAATTGGGATTATAAATTATTATTTTTGTCCCAAAGCCGCCAATTTCATATACATTCAACCTTATTATTACATGGAGTTCTTATCATGGCAAACGTATCGATCATCGGAAGCGAGAGATCAGGCAGGACGAGCCTCGCAGCAAATCTTGGAAAGAAGGGTACTGAATCAGATATCACGCTTTATAATTTTGTAAAAGGAAACGACATTTATTCATTCGTGGACGCTATTGGCTATCCCTCTTCTATAAAATCGCTCATCAATGCGATTAACCTTTCTGATATTGCCCTTGTCTGCGTCCCGGCGACAGGTCTTAATTCTCAGGTGGGAGAATGCATCGTGGCGCTTGACCTTCTTGGCAACAAGAGGGGGCTGTTCGTTATCACGATGTCTGATAAGTCAAACCCAATGGCGCTTGTTGAACTTACTGAAAAGATAAAAGCCGTAACAAAAGGAACGAACCTTGAAAAATGGGAATCTGTTCCTGTTTCAACAACCACGTTCGAAGGTCTGGAAACGCTCAAGGAAAAAATATTCGCACTCGCTGAGGAAGTAAAGAAAACCAACGCTACCCTTAACGAACTCCCGCCTCGCATCATAGTAGATCATTTCTTCAACGTCACAGGCATAGGAACAGTGGTGCTGGGCATCGTCATTCAGGGAACGATAAAGATGCACGACCAGTTCACTCTCTTCCCTGTCAAAAGACCAGCCGAAATACGTTCTATCCAGAGCAACGATGTGGATATGAAAACCGCACCGGCAGGCACGAGGGTAGGACTGGCTCTGAAAGGAGTGCAGTCAAAGGAATTCGCCCGCGGTTATATAATGTCAAAGGAAGAGAACGTTGCATCAAAAATCACCCTCCAGTGCCGGCTTTCAAAATTCACTCAACCACTGGGCGTGGGCGACTCAGTGCATCTCTTTGCAGGGCTTCAGGACATGCCTGCGACCATCAGCAGTATTTCCGTGGGCGGCAAGGATGCCACACAGGCACAGGGTGGGTCGGAGTGTACTGTTGTTATCGCCGCTCAGAATGATGTGGCATACAGCAAAAACGACCGGTTCCTTATCGCCCAGTTGAATAACCCGAAACAGAGGTTCATGGCGGGATGCGCCCTGGCGTAGGCGGTCAGAAAAAACATGACTGTCCAATTCTATGAGCTATGCAATGAAGTTGCAGATGCCATCAAGGAAGATGTTTCAGGATTAATTGGAAAACCAGAAGCTGGCGCTACGATTCGTACAGGTGCAGACGGCACTCCCACCGAGAAGATAGACGAAGTCGCTGAAAACGCAGCATTGCGCGTGCTGGAAAAGGATGGAAGATCGATGCGGTTCGTGAGCGAAGAACTTGGCGAAAAGATAATAGGAGGCAAGCCTGAATTCACCTTTGTGCTTGACCCGATAGACGGCACGTTCAACGCTGTTAACAACATCCCTTTCTTCTGCGTACCCATCGCTATCGGAGGCTCTGACCTGTCTGAGATAAGGTACGGCTACATTAAGAACCTTGTCAATGGGGATATCTATTCTGCTGAGAAGGGAAAAGGAGCATTTCTGAACGGTAAACTTATCCATGTGTCAAATCACTCAGAACTCTCAGAACTGAGCGTTATTTCCTACAGTCAGCGCCCCCATGCACTACCTATCAACAATCACAATGTCAGGAGAATGAGGGTGTACGGCTGCGCCGCCCTGGAATTATGCTATATTGCATCCGGTATATTCGATGCTTTCATAGATATGCGAAACATGCTTCGGATTACTGATATTGCGGCAGGGAAACTGATAGTAGAAGAAGCTGGAGGTCGTGTTACAGATTGGAGTGGTAATCCTCTTTCTACCCACCTTGATGTTCGACAAAGGGTAAACATTGTTGCCAGTAATGGACGCGCTCATGATAAATTACTTGAGCTTGCGTAGGCATGTAATAGTATGAGAATGAAAAAGATCGGGCTTATATCCAGATGCGACAGCGATGAAGTGCTTGCTATGGTGGAAACCATACTTGCTCACCTTAGCGGAAGAGTCGAAGTTTTCATCGACCTGAAGACTGCAGAAAAAATGAATCTTAAAGGCACACCTGTGGCGCAGATGAGAAATAAAGGTGCGGAATTCATAATCTCAATAGGTGGAGACGGGACTGTGCTGCGTGGCATCCAGAAGATGAATGACCCCCTTCCCGTTCTTGGTATCAACATGGGGACCATCGGTTTCCTTGTGGATGTAAACCCCAATGAAGCTCTTGAGTCAATCGATAAAGTTCTTTCAGGTTTTGAAATAGAAGAACGTGCGCGTCTCTCGGTAAAAGTCAATGACGAAATACTCCCTCATGCCACAAATGAGGTCGTGATCATTACAGCAAGCCCG
>JBDROC010000168.1:0-5380 GCA_043810475.1 Methanobacteriota archaeon
AACATCTGTGGCATGGATGACTTCTCGCTCCAGCCCGCGGCAGGGGCGAATGGCGAGTTCACATCAATGGCAATAATAAAATCCTGGTTTGAAAGAAAGAACGAGGACAGGTTCGAAGTCATTGTGCCAGATTCTGCGCATGGGACAAATCCCAAGAGCGCAGCGATGGCTGGTTTTGATGTGGTGGAGATACCATCGGATGAGGATGGTTATGTCGACCATAAGATCCTCAAGCAAGCGGTCTCTCGGAAAACCGCGGCTTTAATGCTCACAAATCCAAATACCCTGGGTCTCTTTGAAAAAGACATACCTGAAATAGCCAGGATCGTCCATGACGCAGGGGGCTTGCTGTTCTATGACGGCGCCAACCTGAATGGAATTGTTGGAAGGGTGCGCCCCGGAGATATGGGGTTTGACTGCATGAGCCTGAACCTCCACAAGAGCTTTGCTGCGCCCCACGGCGGCGGCGGTCCGGGAAGCGGTCCAACTGGCGTGAAAAAACATCTCGCCGATCTTTTACCTGCGCCCACAGTTGAGTTTGACGGGAAGAAGTATTATCTTGATCATGACCGCCCCCATACAATAGGGAAAGTCCACCAGTTCTACGGGAACTATCTTGCCATCCTCAGGTCGCTTGGCTACATTCTAAGACTTGGCTCTCCAGGTCTTAAGCGCGTTTCGGATTTCGCGGTACTTAACTCCAACTATATGGTCTCAAGGCTTTCAAAAGCCTATGAGATCAAAAATCCCGGAACGCCGCGGAAGCATGAGGCGGCATTCAGCGCCGCGCGTCAGAAAAAACATGATGTCACCGCGCTTGATATCGCAAAACGGCTCATGGACTACGGCGTCCACCCGCCTACCATATATTTCCCCCTCATTGTTAAGGAAGCCCTTATGATCGAGCCCACAGAGACAGAATCAAAGGGATCCATTGATAATTACTGCGATGCGTTGCACAGGATAAATGATGAGGTTGAGAAAGACCCCCAGATCGTGAAGACTGCGCCTCATACCACTGTGGTCGGGCGGCTTGATGATGTTTTTGCAGCGAGGAAGATGATACTTCGATGGGGCCCGGCTATATTATAGTTAAGAACCTAATTTTCAATAATTATCATATGAACACTTTGCGTTCTTGGCGTGCTTTGCGGTGTTTGATTTAATTCACCGCAGAGGGCGCAAAGATCGCAAAGATAAGGTTAAAATGCGACCAACAAAAAAAAGCAACAAAATGGACATTAACAGCGAATATTCAGGATTTTGGAGTTAATTACAATCTATGAAGATAGGCTTCATCATAAACCCGGTGGCAGGAATGGGCGGCAGGGTCGGGCTCAAAGGGACTGATGACCTTGCTGAGCTTGCTGAAAGGCTCGGTGGGGAACCTGTAAGTCTGATAAGGGCACAGCAGGCGCTTGAGAGCATTGACGAAAACGATGATGTGTTCTTCCTGACATGCTCAGGGAAGATGGGCGAAAACGTGCTTGAAAAAACGCGATTCAAATTCGAGGTCATATACAATGCTCCGGAGAAAACAAGTGCAGAAGACACAAAAAAGGCTGCGTTGAAGATGCTGGACTCAGAATGCGACCTGTTGCTTTTTTCAGGAGGGGACGGTACAGCAGGTGACATTGTTTCAGTCGTGGATAAAAAGATACCTGTTCTTGGCATCCCTGCCGGTGTGAAAATATTCTCTCCTGTATTTTGCTTCACACCGAAGGAGTGTGGAAGGATCGTTTCCACATTTACTGAGACATCTATTAGAGAGGTGCTTGATATAGACGAAGAGGCTTATCGTAAGAACGAGCTGAATGTCAGGATAAAAGGCGAAGCAGTTGTACCTGTCAGCCCGGGTGTACAGAGTGGAAAAGCGACGTCGAGTTCAGTGGATGCAAAGATCGATATCGCAGAACGCATAATCGATGACTACCGGACGAAGGGAAAAGATGTGTTATACATAATAGGACCTGGCACAACGACGATGGAAGTGAAGAATAAGTTGGGTATCGAGGGGACACTGCTTGGAGTGGATGCTATAAGGAATGGTAAATCAGTCAAAAAGGATGCGTCTGAAAAAGATCTTCTTGAAGCTCTTGAAAAATTCGGTGGAAAGGTCGCCATCATAATAAGTCCGATAGGCAGCCAGGGATTTATCTTCGGAAGAGGGAACCAGCAGATAAGTCCAGGGATTATCAGAAGGGCGGATGAGATCATAGTAATTGCATCACCAGACAAGCTTGAATTCACACCTGCTTTGCATGTTGATACAGGAGACCCTGAACTTGATAATAAGTTAAGAGGATATGTGAAAGTCCTGAGCGGGTATCACGATTTAAAAATGATGAAGGTGGTCTGAATTTGTTTTAAATGATGTTCTCAGGGAAGCAAGAGTTCTCTCATTCCTGGTACATCTGTGAAAATGACCGTACATCCATCGATTTTCATTTCACCTTTTTTGCACTTATAACCCACAACAATTGCTTTTTCAGGTTTATAGTAATCGATGAAAGCTCGCAGGCTCCTTTTGATCTTTCCTGGCTCTGCATTTATCTTAACTTCGATAGGGATGACGATATTTTCTTTTTCGATCAAAAAATCTACTTCAGTTTTTGATTTTGTTCTCCAGTATTTTGGAAAAAAACCCATCTTGATCAATTCAAGAAGAATATAATTCTCAAAAAGTAAACCATCTATTTCTGCGGTGAAAGATTTTGCGATAGCATTTCTCAATCCTGTATCTACAAAATAAATTTTAGGCTGCTTTGTGATCTCTTTGGTTTTATTGGTAAAAAATGGTGATACTCTTATGATCACATAACTTTTCTCAAGTGCATCCAGATATTTCTTGAGAGTCTGGAATGAGATCGTTATGTCTCTTGAAATATTTTCATAGGAAACTATCCCCCCGACATTCACAGACAGGTATTTGATCAAAACTTCAAGAGTTCTTATGTCCTCAATAGAAAAAGTCATTGCCACATCTTTTAAGACCATAGTATCGTAGAGGTCTTTAAGAATGATCTTTTTGGTTTCGGTATCATCATTCATAACAACTTTTGGATAACCGCCATATGTCAGGTGTTCCCAGATACTCCTTTCAAGAATGCTTTGTGTCACTTCCAGCTGACCTTTCGCGATGAGAAATTCCTTGAGAGAAAAAGGATATAGCCTGATGATAGAAACCCTGCCAACAAGATATGATAGTATTTCAGTCCCCAGTATGATCTCGGATGATGATGTGATCCATATCTTTTTTCCTTTATCGGCGAGATATTTCAGCTTGATTCCGGCATCTTTGCAATACTGAACTTCATCAAGGACGGTTACATCGTGGCTTTCGAGATATTGTATTTCAAATTTTTTTATGTCAGCATCAAAAAGTCCTCTTACATCCGGATCATCGAAGGATACATATGATGAAATGATCTCCTTTGCCTTCTCTTTAAGAAATGTTGTCTTTCCTGCCTGCCTCGCCCCAACAATGGCTACCGTATTATAAATATTAGCAACTTTTTTAAAATGTTCATTGATCTCTCGCTCTATGTACATGTTGAATAATTGGTTCCTGAAGTATTTAATAATTACTAAAACTAAACTATAGTTTAATAAAAGTTATACTAAAATTAAACCAACATTCATGATTCGGAAAATATAGCAATTTTCGTTGATTCATAATTATCAAAAAAGATAACTTTAAATAAACAAAAGTCTAATAATCAAATGTGAACATTCTCAAATTCATTAAAATACTTGGTGAATTCGAAAAGCCCGTATTCACAGTAAACGACGCAGCAAGGATACTTGACGTAGATAAAGAATACGCCAGGCTTTATCTCCACAGGCTCAAGTCAAAAGGCGTGATGCTGGCCGTGGAACGCAATAAATACAGCCTCGCAGATACACACCCTTATGCGATAGCTTCAAATTTAGTCTTCCCTTCATACATTTCTTTTCTCACTGCTGCTCATTACTACGGAACGACAACGCAGATACCCGGCACTATTTACATTGCAGCGACAATCTCAAAAAAAAGCCTTGACATTGGCAGCTATTCTATTAATTTCATTAATTTGAAAAAAGAACGGTTCTTTGGATATTCAAGAGTAAAATTCCAGAATAAATTCATTTTCATGGCAGAAAAAGAAAAAATGATAATCGATTCCCTCCTGCTGCCTCAATACTGCCCCATTGACGAGACAATACGAGCGCTGGATGATAAAGACCTCAACATAGATACTCTTATTGAATATGGGATCAGGATGGACTCAATCGTGACGCTGAAGAGACTGGGATTCTTGCTTGAATTAAAGGAGATCGATGTTTCTGATCAATTGGAAAATAAACTCAATGCAAAATATGATCCTCTGAATCCTTTTCTTCCAGGAAAAGGTGAAAAGAATAGCAAATGGAAGCTAATTATAAACGAGGTTTTTGAAAATGCTTAACAGGAAAAGCCTTGAATCAATGAAGACGGTCATTGGATTCAATCTCGGACAGGTAGAGAGAGATTATCTCCAGCATATCTTGCTGCTGTTCCTGTACAGGCATGCAGGGAACTGGCTGGTCTTCAAGGGCGGCACGGCTCTTCAAAAAATATTTGGTCTTAACCGCTTCAGCGAGGATCTGGACTTCACTTCCAGTAAAGAAGAAGGGCTTTTGGAATTAGCAAACCGGATCAGAGATGACGCTGCCTATTTCGGTTTTGATAATGAGGTTAAGATCAGCAAGAATGTAAGCGAGGTTATCAGTTACCGCATCAAGGGTCCTCTTTATGATGGGACGCAGAAAAGCATGGTTGTCCTGAGACTTGAGATCAGTTTGAGAGAACAGATCGTTCTTAAAGATGAGACAAGAGAAGTTGTGCCTGTCTATACAGACCTTGCACCATATCTTGTCACAATGATGAATGCTGAAGAGATCCTTGCTGAAAAGATCAGGGCTATCATGACCCGGAATAAAGCGAGGGACATTTTTGATGCTCGTTTTCTGATCGCGAAAAAGATCCCTGTTAATATCGAGCTCGCAAATAAGAAACTTGAGTACTATAACATGAAATTTGAAAAGGAGGCATTCATTGAGAGCTTGATGAGTAAAAAAAGGATATGGGAGAATGAACTCAAACCTCTTGTTGGGTATGTGCCGGACTTTCAGAAGACGGTTGATGAAATAATAAATGCAGTTTAGTAAAGGATAAATAGCGGCAAATGAATTAAAATCTTGAATAATTATGAGAAACAAAAAAAAGGTAAATTATGATCTCTCAGGCGAAACAGAAAGTCAAAGAAGGAAAAGTTGTTAAAGTTGAAATTGATTACAATACAGTTATTAAAGATGTAAGGATCACAGGTGATTTTTTCCTGCATCCTGAAGATATTCT
>JBDROC010000169.1:0-2208 GCA_043810475.1 Methanobacteriota archaeon
TATACCACAGAAACGCCAGACCTTGTACTTGATATCGGGCAGAACGCAAAAGAAAAAGGGAACAAGGTTGCTCTATATTTGGTCGAGGACGGCGTGACCGCGGCGAGAAATGGCGAGTTCGGTAAGAAACTCACAGCAGCGCACCAGAAAGGCATAAAGATATACGCTGATGATAAAGCCGTGCTTTCACGGTCGCTTACAGGCAAAATGGTAGGCGGAGTTGAAATAAAAGAAATAGGCACACTTCTTGATTTCATAATGGACGACTATGACAGAGTAGCATGGTTTTAGGTGATAACATGACAGGAAAACAGCTTACAATCGTATCAATAAACGGTCCTTACAGGGACGAAAGCGTGTTCACAATGATGAGACTGGCTCACGCTGCAAAGGAAAAGGGCATTATAGTGAATTTCTTTAACTATATGGACGCCACTGTGATCGCGCACAGTGACCAGGCACCAAAGGATTTCCCCCCCATAGAGACCATTTTCGGGACTATCGTCAAAAAAGGTATAAAGAAGCCAAAAGCTGATGCCATCGCATGCATAAAATGCACAGACGCCCGCGGGGTCACTAAACAGCAGACAGAAGGAGTCATAATCGGCGGGTTATATGAACTTGGCGAGTGGACAGCAGAATCGGATAAGACCATACTCTTAGGGTGAGACCATGAGCAAAAAAGTAAATATCATCATAACACAGCCTCCATATGGAAAAGAGGACTCGTTCTCAGCCATACCAATGGGAGCTTCCCAGGTAGCTGCGGGAAATGAGGCTTCCATAATATTCGTTAGCGGCGGCGTGCATTCCATAGTCAAGGGACAGAAGACCGGATACGGCGACCTTGCGGTCTGGTTCAAGGATGTACAGTCGGTGGAAGCAGAAATAACCAAGAACCTCGAAACGGTCAGCTTCTTTGCACTTGATAGCGACATAGAAAAACGCAGCATAAGCGATAGCGAGATCATCACAGGTATAAAGAAACTCTCTCTTGACGAACTGACAGACAAAATACTCGAGGCTGATGTAAACCTGGTATTCTGATGGCAGAGATAATACCTGACGAGAGGCTGGACGTACGGGGCGAATGCTGCCCGTACCCTCTTATCCTGACAAAGAAAAAAGTTGATTCCCTAAAAAGCGGCGAGATACTTGAAATAACAGCAGATGACCCTGTGGCTCCGCAAAATATCGATGCATGGGCGAAAAAGTCAGGCAATAAGCTCCTTTCGGTCAGGCAGGAAGGGAATATTTTTACGATCCTTGTCCAGAGAACTTAAGCCTTCCCCGTAGATTCACCCAGCACCACCCCGGTCGCGATAAGATGCGCCAAGCGAAGCGGCTCAGGTATGTTGCCGTGCGTTGAGGTCATACGGACGATCTGGATCGCACTCTCTTTTTCGATGCCGCATAACTGGATGAACACAGGGTTTACCCCATCTATTCTGTATATCCTGCCCGCGCGCTGGATGATCCCCAATCGCTCCTCTTTTTCAGGAAGATGATCGAGTGCAAGCCTTATCTTTTCAAGATCAGGGCATGAACGCATAAAAACAATGACCGCAATACCAGTTTCGGCATATAGCCTTTTTATGTCAACGGGGTTAAAACCTGCATAGGTAACGCCATCCAGCATAATTACCCTTATCTGCCCGTAATGCTTGGAGCCCCTGACCAACCTGATGATACTGTCAGTGGCATCCATTCCGTCTTTTGTGATATGAGAGCAGAGCACGCCATCAAGTTGTTCCCCTCCCCTCATAAACGCGCCTATGATGACGACGCTCGGATCGATGAGAGCAGAGTCGTCTATGCCCAGTACCCTGATTTCCGATTTGATGTGCATTGTTTTTTGTAAGTTATTGGGTATTATATAGATTTCCGTTAATCTTAATACTGTCTGCAATAATATATATTGGATATGAAATTTGTTGAGAAATGTCCTAAATGCAGAGGCGAAGTCCAGACAAAAAGCCTGAAAAAGTCGATCGGGCTGGGTTTCGTAAAGATACCTGTATCACAGTTCTGCCTGAACCCTTCATGCGACTGGTTTCAGGATTTTTCAGAGGCAAAAAGCCCGGAAGAACTCGATCAGGATGTTTTGCAGTTAAAGATCCCGCTGATAAAGAACTGGCTGCCTGAAATAAGACTCAGGATAGCTGAACTGAAAGAAAATACCCCGGATATAATAAAACAGAATATGCT
>JBDROC010000170.1:0-9631 GCA_043810475.1 Methanobacteriota archaeon
TTTAAGGATGGGGCGAGACCTATAAAATAAAAAAATTAGTTATATATTTTAAAAGTCCCAAGACTAACTTGACGCTATGGAAACTTTGCGTGCGGCATAGTATAGTTTTTAAGGTACAAGATCAATTCTGGCAGCATGGCATCAAACAGTTCACGTGAGATCGTACACATCGTAGCATCACTGGTTGTGCTCACAATTGCGTTCACGTACCCCGAGCTCAGTCCTGAACTGATGGCGATCGTGGCTTTTGGGGTGGGGACAGGTTTTATCCTTCATGAACTCGCCCACAAATTCACTGCCCAGAGGTACGGGTATGTCGCGGATTACGAAGCAAGCCCCACAGGTCTTTTTCTGGCGCTTGGCCTATCCTTCATCACACAAGGAGGGTTCGTATTCGCTGCGCCGGGCGCTGTGATGATAAGGGGAAAAAATGCTCCGTACGGATATTATGACCCTATACAGGCCGGAAAGGAGTTCGCGTACATCTCTGTATCAGGTGCTGTCGTGAACCTGCTGCTTGCTATAATGTTCCTGACGGTTTCATTGTTCATCACAGACCCGCTGGCATCAAAAGTCCTCTGGTGGTCGGCTTTCATTAATGTTTTCCTTGCCGGATTTAACATGTTACCATTCGGTCCTCTTGACGGTGCAAAGGTATGGAGGTACAATCCTTTATTATGGGGATTGGTGGGAATCCCGGCGATAATACTGTTCGTTCTAATCAGATCCCTGTGACAATATGGATGTCACAGCCGTTTTTCCGGACGATTAATATATATTCATTAAAAACATTATTTGTCTAAATAATGGCAGATGATCAATTTACCGATGGGATTTCAGTATTAATTAAGCATAAATGGAAGATCGTGCTTACTCTGCTAATCTTAATTATAGCCGCCAGTTTCCTGTATGTCATACTCCCGCTCCTTGACGGCATAATAATGGGCATTGTGCTTGCCTATATCGCAAGACCTATGAAACGCTATATCGATAGGTTCGCTCCGAAAGCGTCGGCGTACATTGCCACACTCGCTATCGTTCTTCCGGTTTTACTGATCTTCGGGTTCGGGATCATTGAGATTTTCAACGATATTCTCTGGGCTGTTAAAAACCAGGACTATGTTGTGGGGATATTATTGAGCCTTCTTGAGAAGCTGAGCCTTCCGGATTTCGTCCGCGACAGGATCAAAGACATGGTTCTGAATTTCACCTCGTACCTGTTGCCAGTGTTGAGGCAGTACTTGACCATTTCGATAGTAGTAGATATGGGAAAGGCGGTTGCAATGCTAACACTGAACACCACGCTTGCTGTGCTGATCTGTTTCTACCTGCTTATGGATGGCGAGCGTCTGATCGAAAAGATAACAGATATAATCCCAGAGGAAGTGGAAGTTTTCTCAGCCAGGTTCATTAAACATTTCGACGGCATCCTTTCTGCCATTTTCATAGGAAATACATACGGTGCGATAGTGGTGGGAGTCCTTTCACTGATCGTCTTCTGGGCTTTTGGTTTCTCTAACGTCCTTGCTCTTTCAGCCATTATGCTGATTGCGGCGATAGTTCCATTATTAACTGGCTGGCTGGTGGTCATTGTACTTGCGATATTCAGGTATTTTGAAATGGGAAGCGAGAGTGCGATCGTTTTTCTGATAGTGGCTTTCGTGGTGGTAATACTGCCGCCCGAACTCCTTGTCAGACCCTACATAATCAATACCAAATCAAACATACACCCCATGCTTATCATCCTGGCTTTCCTTGGAGGAGGAATGGTGGGCGGCATTGCGGGTTTCTTCATAGCTCCGATACTGCTCGGCGCAATAGTGGCGGCGTACCGTGCAGGTGCGGAGGTTCGAAGGAGTCATATCTTAGAGTCATGCGATGAATAAAAAATTTAAAAATAATCGACTTTTATTGAGTGATCCCGGTCACCACATCAGTTGTGAAATCAAAAACCGTAACGCGCTTGTCCCCGCTGCATATATCCAGTTTTAATGTGTCTTCAATTCTGCCAATTACAGAAGCTCTGTATCCTGCACCCTCGAAAAGGCGTATCACCTCTTCCTCGTTTTCAGGCAGCGACGTCACTATGAAACCTGTCGCAGGGTGAACTTTTAACCACTGGATAAAATCAACACCCACAGGGGCGGGTATCTTCGTAAGGTCGACGCTTGCGCCAACCCGGCTTGTCTCGACGAGCATCCCCAATGTCCCGATAACACCGGGATTGCTGATATCCTTTCCTGCGGTCAGCAGGTGTTTTTCCCCGAGCAAACGCATCACCCTGTATTTTGCCCGCACGTCCTCAGGTTCTTTCATTGTTGTAGAATCAAAGCTGTACGGGGAGTTCGGTCCCATTCTTCCATCCATATCTAATGCCGCAATAACTGAGTCACCCGGTCTTGCCGTACTGCTCCTTATCTCGCAACCCTTCTTCACTGTACCGATTATAGCCACTGAAAGCGAAGTATAGGGTGTATCTGGATGCAGGTGACCTCCTACCATAGGGACGCCGAATTTAGCTACCCCGTCCTTTATACCTCTGAGAAGCTCCTTGCATGCTTTTTTATTGCTTGAGGAAAGTATATTGACCATTGCCACGGGCTTGCCGCCCATGGCTGCTATGTCATTAACATTAACGAGCACGGAGCTGTATCCGGCCCACCACATGCTCGCTTCGATGAGCCTTGCCCAGATGCCATCCGCGGCAAATAGAACGTAATCCTCCCCACCTATATCGATAACAGCAGCATCATCGCCAAAATCCACCACAGAATTCCCATACTCGGAACGTACGCTCTCGAATATGTTTATAAGGTCAGCAATGGGCTTCTTGCGGGTCACGCCCTCGAATTCCCGGATTTCCTTTGCGATGGTCTTTAAGTCCATGGTACTCAGACCATGCAGGAATATTAATTATAGTTTTTGGAATGCGCTTTTTTAACGGTTATTATAACGGGGCATTCCCGGCGTTCACGGACCACCTGAACGTTTTATCTATGAAAGCAGTAATATGAGCATATCTGAGACAAAATGAACAATCTTTTTATAGACGATAGAGCTATCGAGTTCATGAAGAAAGCCATTGAAAGCGAAAAAGCTTCCGCAATGAGGATATTCACAAGCGGGGGCGGGTGCTGCAAGCAGTTTGAGCTCACCCCGGTAAGAAAAGCGCTTACTGGCGATGTTACGTTTTGGCAGGGTTGTATTGCCGTTCACATAGAGAAAGAAATCGCCCAAAACACTGGCTCAATATGGATAAAATTCGATGAACACAAAGGATTGCTTATAGAATTTGAATAAAAGGGGAAAAAATGATAGGTATTTCAAAACTTTACTGCGGGACTGTTGAGCCCTCTGATGCTCTCAGGTACGGGCGCGAATCGGGTAAACTCCCCTCTCATCTGCTTCAGTTCTCAAAGGATAAAAAACCGGTCGTTGTATGGAACATGGGCAGGCGCTGCAACCTTAATTGCGTCCACTGCTATGCCCAATCAAAGGACATTGAGTACACGAACGAACTGACAACGAAGCAGGGAAAAGAACTTATTGATGACCTGGCGCAGTTCGGCGCACCTGTAATATTATTTTCAGGCGGCGAGCCTCTCATGCGCCCCGATCTTCCAGAGCTTGCGCTGTACGCAAGGTCAAAAGGCATGCGTGCTGTAATATCAACAAATGGGACTCTTATTGATAAGAAGATGGCAAAAATGCTAAAAGAGATTGGCCTGTCCTATGTGGGCGTTTCCCTTGACGGCATGAGAGAGACCAACGATAAATTCCGGGGTTTCAAGGGCGCCTTTGACCTGGCACTTCAGGGCATGCGCAACTGCCTTGCTGAAGGCATCAAGGTAGGCCTGAGATTCACGATAAACAAGAAAAACGTAAAAGACATCCCTGCCATATTTGATCTTCTTGAAAAAGAGAAGATACCGCGAGTATGCTTCTATCACCTTGTTTACGCAGGACGCGGGTCAAAACTAGTAGATGAAGACCTCACACACCAAGAAAGCAGGAAGACGCTTGACCTTATCATGGACAGGACTAAAGCGATGCATGAGAGAGGTTTCCCGATGGAAGTGCTCACTGTGGACAACCACAGCGATGGACCTTATGTTTATTTCCGCCTGCTCAAAGAAGACCCTGAGCGCGCAAAGGACGTGTTCGAGCTTCTCCAGATGAACCAGGGCAATTCGTCTGGCATCGGGATAGCCTGTGTTTCCTGGGACGGCTCGGTACATGCAGACCAGTTCTGGAGGCATTATTCCTTCGGCAACGTGAAAGAAAGGAAGTTCAGCGAGATCTGGACTGACACGAGCAATGAGCTTATGAAGGGACTTAAAAACCGTAAAGCTCTCATAAAAGCCAACGCTGACAGGTGTGCGCGGTGCAAGTGGTTCGATATCTGCAATGGCAACTTCCGGGTGCGAGCAGAAGCAATATACGACAATGTCTGGGCCGATGACCCTGCATGTTACCTGACAAAAGAAGAGATAGGGTACGACGGGAAGAAGTAGTTATTTTCACCTGAACCTAAAAACGCATCATCTGCGGGCTCTTCGGCAGCGGCTTCACCACCGAGGCAGCCTCCCAGTCCGCTTCATAGATATGCAGCGAATTGCAGAAGTCCACCACCTTGACAAGCGTGAGTTTGTTGGGTTCAAGCACTTCCCGCTTTATCATCGTGAGAAGTCCCACCATGTTGCTATTCCACGCGGCAAAAAGGTCGCGTGAGCGCCACATACAGTGCATCTCCGCATTTCCGTCCCCCAGCGCCCTTACCCATAGCCTCTGGAGGCAGGGCTGGTCTTCCTCCACGAAAAGGTCGCGCTCAGGTATCCATGTTATCGCCTGGCGACGACGCGATACGCCCTGAGGCAGCAGGTCGCGTATAGCTTTCAACTGGTCTACATCCGTCCCCTGCGATGGATAATTGATGAGCCGGTCCATGTAATTATACTCAAAACCCTGTTTTTTCCAGTCATAATCCCTCTCCCACTGCTTCAGGTATTCTTTCACATGTAGCTCCTTTGTGGGGAACTGGGGATGAAGCATGGGCTCTGTATATGGTTCACGTATCTCGATAACAGAACATATGTCCCTTGACATGGGGCCGTATTCTGTCTTTATTACCATGCCGTTTTTCATCACAAAATTCACTGCCTGCGCCCATGCGTCTGCAAGACCGACAGCATGAATGAGATTTGTTGGGGGGTATTTCATGACTGCTGCTCCTTCGATTGCATTATCACTATTCTTGGGCATAGGATTAAAGGTTAACTATGATGATAAATTCAAAAACCTTATATGTCCAATAAGCCTACTATATTTTTGCGTGGTGATTCATTTGCTAAGTGTCAACGAAAAAGGAATGGAAATCGCAGAAGAAATGATGGATTGGTCAGAGGAACTGAAAGTTAAAACCATAGAATTGAAAAACGGAAGCAAGGTAATAGATTGCGGGGTGAACGTGGATGGGGGATACGAAGCAGGGTTGATGTTCACCGACATATGTATGGGAGGATTTGGCACAAGTTCGATATCCGTGCATAAAGTAAATGAAATTCCACTTGCGTTCGTTGATATTACAACGGACCATCCTGCGATATCATGCCTTGGCGCACAGAAAGCAGGATGGAGGGTCAGTGTAGATAAGTATTTCGCTATGGGTTCAGGTCCTGCAAGGGCGCTTGCTCTCAAGCCCAAAAAGACCTATGAGCGGATCAAATACGAAGATGATTACGACTATGCGGTCATAGCCCTTGAATCGAACCAGTTGCCTGACGAGAAGGTCATAGAAGCTATCGCAGAGGCGTCCCATGTTGATGCTTCTAACGTGATAGCTCTTGTGGCTCCCACAGCGAGCATGGTGGGCTCGGTGCAGGTCTCAGGACGTGTGGTCGAGACTGCAATATTCAAGCTTAACGAACTGGGATATGATACAACTAAAATCGTCAGCGGTACAGGGTGTGCGCCAGTTGCTCCAGTTGTCAAGGACGACCTGAAAGCTATGGGAAGCACCAACGACAGCGTGATATATTACGGTTCCGTATTTTTGACAGTCAGGGGAATGGACGAAGAGAAATTCAAGAATGTCCCCTCCTCAACATCAAAAGACTACGGAAAGCCATTCTACAAGACATTCAAGGACGCAGGATACGATTTCTTCAAGATAGACGCTAATGTCTTCGCGCCTGCAGAGATAACGGTGAACGACCTTGAGACAGGAAAGACCTATCGCACAGGCCACCTGAACGGGGAAGTTATAATGGAGTCATATGGAATAAGCGGGATTTAGAAGCCCGCTTTCGTTATTTTTTTGAGTATTGAGAAAAGAATTCCCTACCTCAAGGAATGGTGCGGTGAACATATGTGGGCGCCGAGTTGTTTCCATGGAAGCGTTGGGAGTGGTTAGGATGTGATGTGCAGGTATATTGAAACACAGGATGTACATCATACTAGGAACGCTAGCTACAGGCCTCGTACTTAAGTCCGGGATTTGTGACTGTGCATCCACAAAGATATTAGCCATTGAGTTCTTATATTTAAAGCGAGTCTATGACTCTCTCTTTAAATAACTCATGATCAAAAAAGATGTTATCATCATCGGCGCAGGCGCATCAGGCATGATGTGCGCCATCAGTTCCGGCAAAAGAGGTCGCTCTGTCCTTGTTCTCGACCATGCTTCGAAGATCGGGAAAAAAATTCGTATTTCCGGAGGAGGAAGCTGCAATTTTACAAATATCAACACAAATCATGCGAACTATTTATCAAATAATCCACATTTTTGCAAATCCGCGCTTTCCCGTTTCACACCTCGCGATCTGATTGCCCTGCTTGAAAAACACAGCGTGAAATATGAAGAAAGAGAACTGGGTCAATTATTCTGCGCCAAAAACTCAGAAGAAATAATACGGGTACTTGAGACCGAAATTAGAGATTCTGGTGTAAATATAATAGTAAATTGCAGAATACTGGATGTGAAAAAAGAAGAAAAAGATGGAACGTTCATTGTATCGACAGATCATGGGATATTTGAGTCAGGATCGCTTGTCATTGCCACAGGTGGCATGTCCTATCCGCAGATAGGGGCTTCAGGCATAGGGTATAGTATTGCAGAAAAGTTCGGTCTCAAAGTCACGGAGCTTAAACCTGCGCTTGTTCCGTTCATTTTTTCACCCGTTGATAAAAAAATATTCTCCGAATTAAGCGGAATTTCAATTGAAGCAGCCATCAAATGCAATAATATGAAGTTTCGGGGAAATCTCCTCTTTACCCATAAGGGACTCAGCGGCCCTGCAATACTTCAGGTATCCTCCTACTGGAAAGAGGGGGACGCCGTCGTTATTGACCTGCTGCCTGAAATTGATATATTTAGTATTTTCCTGGCAAAACAGCAAAGCAAAAGTAAGGTCGATATTCATAACCTGCTTTCTGAATATCTTCCCACCCGATTTGCGAAGATCTGGTTCGCCCAAAATTTCGGATCAAGACCTGTCAATCAATATAATGAAAAGGAACTGCGCAACATCGCTCATCATATACATAACTGGAAGGTCATACCGAGATCTACCGAGGATTATCGAACAGCTGAGGTCACCCTTGGCGGAATTGATACGCATGAACTCTCATCAAAGACTATGGAATCAAAAAGGGTCAAGGGTCTCTATTTTACTGGAGAGGTCATCGATGTAACAGGGCAGCTTGGTGGTTACAATCTACACTGGGCATGGGCTTCTGGTTTTGTGGCTGGGCAATATGCTTGATAGATGAGCTTGTACATTTAATTATACTCTCTCCAGGTCTTCCCGCACTTTGTGCATCTGAAAAACCTGACCTCGCTTTCATCAGCCGAACGAAGCTGACGCAGCCACCAGTAAGCAGTATCGTTACCGCAATCCTCACACCTTGCCCGTGTCGTGGGCATCCCCATCTCCCTCCCTTCCAGCACGGTTACCTCGCGTTCCTTTCTTTCGGTCTTTGAGACAAAACGTTCTTTGATCTCTTTTTCGAACCCACACTTCCTGCATTTAAAAACGTTCTTTACGGGCATCATCATGCTTTTGCATTTCGGACAGAATTCCATTTATATCACTCCTGGCTTTTTCTATGATCTTATTGTGGTCAAATGCCAGTTCTGGTATTTCGTTCATACCAAAAAGTCCTGTATCTAAAGCATCTGAACCTGCTTTAAGTTTTCCTCTTCCCGACGCAAGAAAACATATCGAGACTGTATGACCCCTCGGGTCGCGGGAAGGCTCTGAATACACTCCAAGAAGCTTGATCATCTCAACATCAAGCCCTGTTTCCTCCTTTGCCTCACGTACGGCCGCTGTTTCAACGGTCTCACCCACCTCCACAAAACCCCCGGGAAGCGCAAAATGGCCCTTAAATGGATCGTTTTTACGCTTTATGAAGACAAGCTTTCCCATATAAAGTATCACAGTATCAACAGTTAGAAGAGGCGTTACTGGAACAAATCTGCGCCATTTCATCTCATTTCCTCAATATTATCGTAAGTATGTCATTGTCATAAAGCAAATGCTCAAGACCCACGCGCTGACCCTTATGTTTTGCGGAATCGCCCCATACCTGGGCGTACCTGAACCGTTTTTTGAAATCGCGGTGCAGGTGGTCACAAATATCGGCGATTGAAGAGCCAGATCTGACTATCATTGGCTCGTCCATATCAGGCAGTTGTCCCTGTGGTTTCATATAGATCCTGATGAACCCAAGTTTCTGGTACACTAGCTCTTTAAGTTCATCAATATGGGTCTTCTTATCAGCAGAGACAAGGAGAGCATCAGGAAATTTTTCTTTGCAATGCCTGAGCGTATATTCATCCGCAAGGTCTATCTTATTGATTACCACGATGGCAGGAATGTACTTCCTGTTTCCCAGTATGGCATCTATCAACTGGTCGATATTGATAGTCTCGCGTATCACGATGTTCGCGTTGTGTATCCTGTATTCACCCATTATGGATTTTATTGTATCCTCGTCAAGCTCCACATCTACCGTGCTGCTTACGATTATGCCTCCACGGGGTTTTTTCCGGATCGTTACTTCGGGCGGTCTTGAATCAACACGGATGCCTGCTGCAAACAGTTCCTCAAGAAGGACATCATAATGGACAAGCTGGAAAACATCAAGCATTATCAGTACAAGGTCAGCATTCCTCACCACTGCAAGGACCTCTTTCCCGCGTCCCCTCCCGGATGCTGCGCCCTTTAAAACGCCTGGCACGTCAAGTACCTGAATAGTTGCTCCTTTATATTCCAGAGTTCCTGGCACGACATCAAGCGTGGTAAATTCATACGACGCGACTGCAGATTTTGTCCCGGTAAGGCTGTTTAAAAGCGTGCTTTTTCCTACTGATGGGAATCCCAGGAGAACGACTGACGCATCACCAGATTTTTTTACCGCAAAGCCTTCACCACCTGATTTAGCCGAGGCTCTCTTCTGCACTTCCTCTCTCATTCTTGAAAGTTTAGCCTTCAGGCGCCCGATATGACCTTCTGTAGCTTTGTTATACTTCGTTTTGGATATTTCTTCTTCGACCGCCTTGAGTTCTTCTTCCAGTGCCATCCGCTCTAATAGATATAAGCAAGGCAAAAAGCATTTGGGTAAAAAG
>JBDROC010000171.1:0-5097 GCA_043810475.1 Methanobacteriota archaeon
CCTCATCTATCTTATCCTTCCACCTGAAAATTGATGTGATGGGGAATATGTTCGCACATGCGGCGAGCCGCTCCTCCACAAGTGTCCTCCCGATGCTCTTTGCTTCATCCATACTGCCAGCGGTTATATATATGATTGAAAACATAACAGGCATTTAAATGCATAACTTATTTAAGAATTTACCCCTGGAGACTGCCCATTGAGTTTTATCGAAGCGTTATTTGGATTCCTTATACATAATTGGCATTTGGTGGCGGTTTTCTTCACTTATGTGCTGCTTGTCGTTTTATTGGACAGGAACGGGACGCTCAGTAAATACAATATAACCGTTTTTTATTTATTATTCATACCTGTTCTGATGATAAGGACACAGCGTGGTCAGAAGTTACTTGACCGCATTGCTATCCACAAGAGATTTTGGAGGTTGTTCGCGAACATAGGTCTCCCGGCAATGCTCATCGGCATGATCGTAATGTTCCTGTTATTGATTTTCATAGATTATGCCATGATACAGTCTTTCCAGACACAGACCGTGCCGCATCCAGGTAAATTCAACGAGCCGCGAAATATTTTCCTCATTCCCGGCATTAATGAATACATACCTCTATGGTGGGGTATTATCGCACTGGTCGTGACCCTGGTAGTTCATGAATTCTCACATGCCATCCTGTGCAAGGTTGAAGGAATCAAAGTAAAATCAATGGGGCTACTGGTAGCTTTTTTTCCCATAGGGGGGTTCGCAGAGCCGGATGAAGAGCAGCTTCTCGGGAAAAAGGCGGAGCCAGGAAAAGAAACGCAAGAACCCGGTGAGCCAAAGAAGCTTGCCACAAGAAGTGAACGCGTAAGAGTACTAACCGCTGGAGTGATGGCAAACTTTGTAACGGCCCTGGTCGCATTTATCCTGTTCTTTTCATTTCTAGGTTCGATATCACCTGTTGGGGAAGTGATGATAACAGGTGTGGTCCCAGACTCTCCAGCCGAACTTGCAGGTGTAATTCCCAACATGATCCTCGTGGGGATAAACGACAAACAGATAAATAACGCCGAAGATTTCCTGTCTTATGCACAGGGGATTCAACCGGGAACCAACGTAACGCTTCATTTAATTGACCGAAAAGTAAGAAAATCGATAAGTCTCATTACAAAGGCAGGCAACCAGACTTCTTTTGGTGTCAGGATATTCAATGTGTTACCTGACTCACCCGCAGAAGCTGCAGGGTTGAAATCAGATATGATCCTCATCAAGGTAGACAATACCGAGATAAAGGGACTTGAAGACTTCGTCGATTTCATGAATTCCACAAAGCCAGGACAGAAAATAAACGTTCAGGTACACAGCAACAGTTCGTTTAATGCGTCCACTATGATATTAAGCAATATCGAGCTTGCAAAGCACCCCCAAGATCCTGAGATCAAAAAAGGCTTCATGGGGGTCACATATTCCTCAGAGGGAGGGGCTGTAAGCCATTCTACAGGTATAGGCATTGGTCAGTTCCAGGCTAAGGGTTTCCTGGGTATGTTGCAGAGCATTCCATCATTATTGAACGGCGTAACAGGCTGGATACTGCTTTTCAGCCTGCCCATCTACGGTTTTGCGGGAGAGAGTTTTCCAGGGTTCAGCGGTATTATAACTAATTTCTATGAACCTGTTGGGCTTTTTGCTGGTCTGGGGGACGTGATGTTCTGGATATTGAACATACTTCTCTGGGTCGGCTGGATGAATTTTTACGTTGGCCTATTTAACTGCCTGCCTGCGCTCCCCCTTGATGGCGGACATGTGTTCCGCGATGTAGTAGCAACATCCCTCTCAAGGCTCTTCGGGAACGGAGAAAAAATAGAGCGGATTTCCAATGCGATCGCGGTCATGTTGGCGATCATGATACTTGGGTCGCTTGTACTCGTGACTTTTGCACCGTACGCAGCATACGGGTTTTAAATATTTATTTGCCCGTAACTCTCATAACAAGAAGGCTTATTTCATACAGGATAATAAAAGGCAGCATCAGCATGACCTGGCTGAACATTGTGGGGTCAGGGGTGACCCAGGCAGAGATTATTAGCAGTATGACATACGCGTGCCTCCTGTAATGGGCCAGTGTCTGCCTTGATGTAATACCGAGCCTGGACAACATTGTCAAAAGCAGAGGCAGTTCAAAAGAAATTCCGAAGATCACTGTTGTCACTACGATAAAATAGATGAACTCATACACCGAAAAGGTCGCGTTCACTCCCATGCTTGCAGCGTCCTGATATATGTAACCAAGGAAAAACGGCAGCAGATAATAATACGAATAACCCGCGCCCAACAAGAATAGTATTGCGGCTGCAAATAATACGAATATCAACATAGCGCCGCTCACGGGCAGGACTTTCCTGACCTTTCCCCTTAGACCCAGATATGCATAATAAAGAATGAGCGGTAATGCGATGATCACCCCGCATATCAGGGAAAGCTTGAATTCAAGCATCAGCACTTCCATTGGGGTCAGGTACACAATTGCGGGCGTTTGAAGGTTCAGGTTACTTGATATATTCAAAAGTTCGCCAGACATCACCGTCAGGTTATGGGAGATGGCAGAATTATTTGCTGCCAGCTTCTCTGATATGAGTGAGAGGTTATGCGAGATATCCACCAGCTGCCCTGCAGTGCCCGGTTTATCTGAAAGGGCAAGACGCCAGAACATATCGTATTCAATTCTTTGAATTAATTCTCCCATGAACGAAAAAGAAACTATTGTCCCGATGCCAAAGAGAGCAACTATGTAAACCAGCTTTTTCCTTAATTCTATCAGTATCCCTGCGAACTCTTCCATCGGCATGTTTATGTCCCTATTTGCAATGGTTCTGTGATCTTCTTCAAAGTGGCTATAGCCGAGAGCGCAGCAAGGTAACTTGTCCTGGGATTGCCCGGTGAGGGGACGTTTTCAATCCTGCAAGTGAATTTCCCGAAATCCCCCTCGACCTGGATTTCGTGGATGTTCCTTGCAGCGCCCGGGTCAACAAATATCCTCACATTTGTATTTTCTTTGCCAATACCTGCAAGGCTCAACGAGACCGCCACGTTCACGTTAGCGGGGAATGCTTTTATCGCTTCATCCGCGCTTCCTTCAAAGAGCAGCGTTTTTTCACTGAATGAATCAAGGTCAATATTGTTTTTTTCTACAAACGGCGCGCCTTTCAATCCATTCGGATTCTTGGTCGTGGTAAGAGTAACCTTATTAACACGGGCAACGCTTGCGGATTTTAAGCCGTCGATCCCTGCAATGGCTCCTGAAGGTATGAATATCTTGCAGTTATTTGTCCTCGCTGCTTCAGTAAGTCTTTTCAGAAGCCCGTTATCCGTGAATGCGCCGGCGCTTAAGACCATGAGATCTTTTCCGCTCTCCAGCACGGCAGCCCCGAATTCACGGACTGCCTGCGCCGAGGCGCACTCAACGATTATGTCCGCGCTTGATATCAATTCATCGGGGGACATTATTGCAGGCTTTTTGCCAAGCGCTGCAAGAAGCCTCTCACAATTCTCCCTGCTCCTGTCATGAACCGCTGCAAGTTGTGCATTTACCACACCTCTGTCAATAGCCATGCAGACTTCAGTTCCGATAGCTCCACAACCGATTACTCCGACTTTTAACATAATGTTCCCTGATTTATTGACAGCAGTATATAAGTAATTGAAGACTACTATTATTAATTACAGGGATTATAATGTTATTGACCGAGCTTGAACGTTTCATAGATGAGGACTCCGGATACAATGATATCTCAAGCAGCATTGTTCCTGACTGCAAGGTGCAGGCTGAAGTTATTGCCAGGGAAGACGGGGTGGTGGCTGGTCTTGCTGAAGCTACACAGGTCTTTGAATATTTCGATGTGCTATCGACAACTGACCTCACTGACGGCTCTTCTATCAAAAAAAATGACGTGCTGTTCATTCTTGATGGCGGTGCAAGATCTATCCTGAGAGCTGAGCGGCTGGCTCTTAACTTCCTCGGAAGGATGAGCGGGATTGCCACTATGACGCGTAAATATGTGGAACGAGCAGGCAATGTTCGGATAGCGTGCACAAGGAAAACCACGCCAGGTTTTCGGAAATTTGAAAAGAAAGCTGTTATTGCAGGCGGAGGCGACCCGCACAGGTTCAATCTATCGGATGCTGTCATGATCAAGGATAATCATATTTCTGTGCTCGGACTTGAAAAAGCCGTGAAGGCAGCAAAGAGCATGGCAAGTTTCACACAGAAGATAGAAGTCGAAGTTGAAAATGCAGATGATTCCGTAATTGCAGCAGAACTGGGTGTGGATATTATCATGTTCGATAACATGACTGTAGATAAAATCAAAGAAAGTATCAGATCGATCGCAAAAAAAGGGTTACGTGAGGGTATTATTCTTGAGGCATCAGGTGGAATATCGCTTGAAAATATTGCTGAATATGCAAGCTGCGGCGTTGACGTAATATCTGTAGGTGCTCTAACACATTCATCCAGATGGCTTGATATAAGTATGAGGGTAATATAATCCAAACTTTCTCATAATGTTTATGCCGATCGACATACTCATAAGGTATATATAGCATTGCATATTATTTATTACATGCATGGGCAAAAAGAGGAAGACCGGATGAGAAGATTCTATTTTTTAGTAATCTTCTTATTAATGGCGATTCCAACAGGGAATGCATCCTCCCAAATGTATTCCTTCACATTAGAAAACAACACTGGATTAGATTTCGAGAACGGAGCGTTCCGTATAGAAGTCATAGAGCTTGCTTATCGTGATTATTATGTAAAGGTAAACACGACATCAGGCAGCATCTCAAAGACCTATTTTCTTTTTGATGGTGAAGTTAATACATTCAATCAGGTCAAAATGAATTCTTCTTTTATCAATTCAAGGAATGCACGGATCACTTTAGAATTCCCTGATAGCTGGGGTTCCCCGAAACCCTATAAGATCGAACCTCCAGTAATCCCTGTCGGGATCCCCAATCTCGTATTGACAAAAACGGCTGACAAAACCAGCATCGATCCGGGGGACGTGGTATCCTTTACTATCAAGGTGGAAAACACCGGAAATGCTACAGCATTTAACCTATCC
>JBDROC010000172.1:0-4991 GCA_043810475.1 Methanobacteriota archaeon
TGTTATCTGAGCTATTGTATGCAGCACAGTGGTACCTGCTTATAGTATTTCTCGGGATAATTTCACTGCCATTGACGATATCAATATGCAGCAGCCTTCCAGACCGCGGATATTCGGTCTCGAAGATCCTGGGGATACTGCTTCTCGCGTACGTTTCATGGATCCTGTCGTATGCTCTGGGTTACAGCAGGAACGAGATCATGCTTTCTTTATTGCTTATATGCGTTTTTTCTGCCATTATCTATGCAAAGAAAAAACCCGGCATTGATAGGAAGTTGCTGCTCAGGAACGAGCTGATTTTCGGCGCTATGTTCGTGCTATTCCTGATAATAAGAGCCTACAATCCAGAGATACACGATGGGGAGAAGGTCTTTGACTTCATGCTCCTCAATTCTATCCTGAAAAGCGCAAGTCTTCCCCCGCACGATCCGTGGCTTTCAGGGTACAAAATAAACATGTATTATTATTTTGGCGCATTTACCATTGCTACCCTCACAAAACTCGCCGGGATACCGGCAAATATAGCATATAATCTGGGAATGGCACTTTTGCCAGCGCTTGCGGCAGTTGCTGCATTCGGTCTGGGTTATAATCTCACCACGGACAAGAGGGGAGGGATTGCAGCACTATTCCTGCTGGTGTTTGCTGGAAACCTGTACCCCGCTGGAGTAATATCAGCCCATGCGCTGAACATGACCACAAGTCCATTTGGGACCGTACCACCCATAATGGATTACTGGGGACCGACACGAATAATCCCAAATACAGTCAATGAATTCCCGTATTTCAGCTTCATATTCGGTGACCTGCACGCACATGTCATCGCCATACCATTCGTGCTGCTTGCTATTACATTTATTCTGAATGTTTATCTCTCAAAGAAACTCTCAAAAATTTCCCTCCTGTTAATTAGCCTTGCCCTTGGCTCTCTTTTCGTGTTCAATGCATGGGATTATGCCACATATGCAGCGCTTTTTATCATTGTGATATTGATCCAGCCATGGAAGCTCGAAGGAGACATATCAACAGAAATATCCAGAGAGTTATTAAAACGGCTGGGCATTGTTATTGCAGTGATCATCCTTGGATTCCTTATGTTCACCTTTTTCTTTATGGATTTTCATTCTTCAGGGATACAGGGGATAAAACCTGTCATTACAAGGACTGCTCTTATCAATTTCCTGGCAATTTACGACCTGTTCTTATTCCTGATAATCTCATTCATGTTGTTACACATACCTGAATTCAGGCATAAAAAATGGATACTGTTTGCCCTGGCGGCATCTGGAGTTGTATTATATTTCGTTAAGGATTTCCAGACCCTTGCTGTGTTTGTTCCCCTGGCTTTTTTAACATGCATTGGCATTTACTTTTTTTATAAAAATAACGATATGAACAGGTTATTCATATCAGTCATGATAGCCATAGGGCTTGCCATCCTGGTATTTTGCGAGCTGTTCTATTTTGACGACCTCTTTTCTGGTGAAAATGAAAGGTTTAACACGGTATTTAAATTTTATAATCAAGTGTGGCTTCTCTTTAGCATAGCTTCTGCCTGTGCTTTGCATGACCTCGTTAAAAAAAAGTACAGGATGAAAAAGGCTGTGCTTGTAATTTTTTCGCTCCTGATTGTGCTCAATTCCCTATACCTGTATACAGGGACATTCGCAAGAACTGAAGGCTTCAACCGCAGTGTCAGTCTGGATGGGATCGATTTTTTGAAAAAGACGAGCTACGGCGATTACGACGCTATATTCTGGGTAGATAAAAACCTCAACGGGACTGCTGTGATCCTGGAGGCGCCGGGTTCCAGCTATGAGGATACATCAAGGATTTCGTCCTATACGGGTATCCAGACCGTTGTAGGCTGGGCTGGTCATGAGTTCGTGCTAAGAAATAGCTGGGGAGATGTAGCTGCTCGCATCAGGGATATTGATATGATATATGATACAGAGGATTATGACAAAGCAATCGGACTTCTGCGGAAATACAATGTGTCCTATGTGTATGTCGGGAACGTGGAACTGGGGAAATACAAGCAGCAAGGGATTAAAAAATTCGAAAACACCTCTTATTTTGAAAAAGTGTACAGGGGCATCACGGATATATACCGGGTACTTCCATAATTCAAATCCAAACCGTTAAAGCTTTTTACTTTCAGGTAGTGCATCAGGCAGAATGAAAGAAAGGTACAACCCACATGAAATAGAGGAAAAGTGGCAGAGCAGATGGGCAGAATCAAAGATCTTCCAGCCAGAACCTGACAGACGGGAAAAATTCTTTATAACGATCCCTTACCCATATCTCAACGGCAACCTTCACGCAGGCCATACCCGCACTTTCACTATCGGGGACGTAGTAGCACGTTATAAAAGGATGCTTGGTTACAATGTTCTTTTCCCTATGGGTTTTCATGCCACGGGAACCCCGATCGTAGGGCTTGCAGAGCAGATACAGAAAAAAGACCCGGAAACTATCAGGGTGTATAACAAGCTTCATGAGATACCGCTTGATATCCTGGACACGATACAGACACCTGAACATATAGTGGAATACTTTAGCAGGGAAGCAGAAGACGCCATGAAGATAATTGGTTTTTCCATTGACTGGCGGCGCAGTTTCACCACTACTGACCCGCACTACAAGAAGTTCATCACATGGCAGTTCAATCTTCTCCAAAACAAGAATAAGGTCGTAAAAGGCGCGCATCCGGTGAGGTGGTGCCCGAACGACGAGAACCCGGTTGAAGACCATGACATCTTACGGGGAGAAGACGCAACAATAATAGATTACACGCTCATCAAGTTCAAGCTCAATGATGACATACTTCCCTGCGCAACTTTGCGCCCTGAGACCGTTTTTGGCGTCACGAACCTTTGGGTGAACCCGAAAATAGTTCATGTCAGGGTTAAAGTGAATGACGAATCATGGATAGTCAGCAAGGAAGCCTATGAGAAGCTTCGGTTCACGGATAAAAAAGTGGAGCTGATAGCTGAGGTGAAAGGCGATGAACTGATAGGGAAAAAAGTAACCAATCCTGTCACGGGTTCTTCAGTGCTGATATTACCTGCATCTTTCGTGAGCCCGGACAACGGCAGCGGCATCGTCATGAGCGTTCCCGCACATGCGCCTTATGATTACCTTGCTCTTTGCGACTTAAAAGGCGCAGACCTGACTAAATACGGTATCAGCGAAGATGTTTCGTCCATACCTCTCATATCACTTATCAAAGTCCCGGAATATGGAGAATATCCTGCTGTGGATGCAGTGAAGGAACTTAAAGTGAAAGACCAGAACGACCCGAAAGCTGAAGAAGCCACTAAACTTGTGTACAGGCGGGAGTTCCATGGCGGTTTACTAACAGAAACCACAGGAAAATATGCAGGCATGGCAGTGTCTAAAATAAAAGACGTTCTGACGCACGACCTCATCGAGAAAGGGGTTGCGGACGTATTCTATGAATTCAGCGAGTCGCCTGTCGTGTGCAGGTGCGGCGCAACATGTGTTATTAAGATGGTTGAGAACCAGTGGTTCCTGAACTATTCCGACCCTTCATGGAAAGAACAGGTTTACACCTGCCTTAAGAACATGAAGATCATCCCTCCTGAGATAAGGGTGGATTTTGAGAACAAGGTGGACTGGTTGAAAGACAAAGCCTGTGCACGGCGCAAAGGGCTTGGAACAAGGTTGCCCTGGGACAACACGTGGATGATAGAGTCACTGGGCGACTCAACGATATACATGTGCTATTATATTATCGCGAAATACCTTGATAAATTTACACCCGAACAGTTAAGAGAAGAGTTCTTCAACTACTGCCTGCTGGGAAAAGGAACACCGGAGGAAGTTTCCGAAAAGACAGGGATATATCCAGATGTCATACAAAGAATCAGGTCGGATTTTGAATACTGGTATCCGGTTGACCTTCGCACTTCGGGTAAAGATCTTATTCCCAACCATCTGCTGTTCTTCCTGTTCCACCATGTTGCGATATTCCCTGAAATGTACTGGCCGCGCGCCATTGCCATCAACGGTTTTGTATCGCTTGAAGGGCAGAAGATGAGCAAGTCAAAAGGACCTATTCTCACATTGAGATCTGCAGTTAAGGAGTACGGTGCAGATGTAACACGTCTGTATATCCTGAGCACTGCCGAGCATGTTCAGGACGCAGACTGGCGTAAAGCTGATGTGGAATCCACAAGTAAGCAGGTTGAAAGATTCTACAAGCTTGCATACGACATTATCAAATCAGAAGATACAGGTGAAATAAAACTCATCGATAAATGGATGCTTAGCAGATTACAGTACAGGATACTTGAAACTGCGGACGCGCTCAACAGGATACAGACAAGAAGGGCTGTCCAGAACGCTTTCTACATGCTCATGAACGATATGAAATGGTATGAGCGCCGGGGGGGGAGAGCTGCCTGCAAGCAGATATTAAATACCTGGGTACGACTGATGGCTCCTTTTACACCGCATATTTGCGAGGAAATAGGGGAAGAAATGGCAATGGACATGGTATCTCTGGCCAGGTTCCCGGTGGCTGACGCTGCGCTTACAGATAAGGGGGCAGAACTCTCTGAAGAAATAATAGCAAATACGCTGCGGGATATGGAAGAAATAATCAGGCTCATCAGGATAAAGCCGAAAAGGATCATATTATATACCTCTGCGGAATGGAAAAAACAGGTACTTAAAAAAGCCATTGCAATGAAAAAAGACAATGTACTTGAGATGAAAACGCTCATGAACACTCTTATGAGCGATCCAGCCATGCGTGCTTATGGAAAGGAGATCCCGAAATTCGCGCAGAAGATCATCACAGATATCCAGGGGATGGAACCTGACCTCATGAATACCCTGCTTGATGTTGATTTTGATGAAGTTTCAGCATTGAACGAAGCTCGTGACTTCATAAGTGGGGTTGTGGAATGCAATATTGAAATATATAGCGCTGACGCTCCAGGATATGATCCGCAGAATAAAAG
>JBDROC010000173.1:0-6805 GCA_043810475.1 Methanobacteriota archaeon
GATGTGAACAACGGTTATGCTGTTACGACAGTGGAAGAAAAACTTACGAACACACTGGATATTCCAGCCGAGGACGAGTTCAGGTTCCTGATTCCTGATGAAGCGTTCATATCAGGTTTTACGTTGATAATAGACGGCAAGGAATATGTCGCAAACGTTCTTACCAAGAAAGAGGCGCAGCAAAAATTCGAGGAGGCAGCATCCCAGGGTAGATCAGCTGGCATTCTGGAATCAAGAAATAAGAACATATTCTCTTACTCACTGAGCTTTGAAGCAAAGCAGAGCATTATCGTCAAACTGAAATACGAACAGGCTGTTAAAAAGAGCATGGGAGAGTATGAATATGTGCTGTTCCTTCGTAATACAGATGACACACATAGCATAAATTCACTTTCGGTCAACCTTACAATATCTTCCCTGAACGATGTCACCAACCTTGAGACTCCGGGGTTCACAGGTGCAAGCAAGAAATACCTCTCTACCTCATCAGGTCGCATTAGCTATAGTGCAAATGCAATGCCTGATTCTGACCTCACGGTCGTTTATACTACCAACGATCCTCCCCTTAACGGCAACATGCTTTTCTACAATATGGGTGGGCAGGGCTACTTTATGCATGTGTTCTCTCCTAATGAAACTGACCTCGGAACAACAGCTCTTAGCAAGGATATCATTTTTGTGATAGATAAGTCAGGATCGATGAGCGGTGAAAAGATAACACAGGTTAAGAGCGTATTTACGAAGATAATTTCAGATCTTCCCCCAGATGATTATTTCAATGTTATATTCTTCGACACTGATATGCGCAGATATTCAAGCTTGCTCATGGAAGCCAACACAAAGAACAAAGCAGATGCTGCGAATTTCGTGAACAGCCTTGATGCCAATGGTGGCACGAACATTAACCAGGCTCTGCTTGACGCAGTGGGAATGTTCAATACCGACAGCAACCGCGTTCCAATAATAGTGTTCCTCACTGACGGCGAACCTACTGAGGGCATCACCTCCCCTTATGTGATACGCAAGAACATAAAGGATTCAAATAAGGCAAAAGTCTCGATATTCACAATTGCCTTCGGGATCGATAATGAAGCGAATTACGACTTCCTGAAAGCACTCAGCCTTGAGAACTACGGTAAAGCGCAGAGGTTCTTCCAGGAAGGAAAAGTGGAGGAGGAGATGACCGACTTTTACAAGACCATTTCCACCCCCTTAATAACTGACATGAGTTTCACATACAACGCAGTTTCAGATCTAGTGAACACAGGTCAGTTCAACCTCTTTGCAGGCTCAGATGCCATCGTGTTGGGAAAATACAGCAGCAGTACGATAACCTCGGACATTGCTGCGACCACCCGTACTGGAAGCCGGAATTTCAAGAACTCTTTCAACGTGGTCTCAAAACCTGTGAACTCATTCATCCCGAGGCTCTGGGCATATACCAGGATAAAGAAGTTGATGGACAGGATAGATGTGGAAGGAGAGACCGATACACTGGTATCATCGGTAACAAGTATTTCACTGGAGTTCAAGTTCGTGACGCCTTACACATCGCTTTTCGTGGAGGTGCCTAAAAATGCCACAAAAACAACGGCGACAGCCATAGATGCAAAGGCTGAAGCTGCAAGCATTGTCTCGCAATCCGCAACTCCAGGAGTCACGCAGGCAGTAGCAGCAACAGTCGTAGCACCAGCCGCCACTGCACCACCGTCTTCAGCTCCTCAATACCAGGGAGGCCAGGAGGCGAGCAAACAGGCAGGAGCAGATCGATCGAACATGAAGGGACCAGGATTCGAACTTGTGTTAGCAATGATCGGGCTGTTGGGTATTAAATATCTTATAGTGCGCAGTCGAAAATAACCGAAATGAATACATGATAAAAGTGTATTCATTTCGTTCTATTTTTTTTAATTATATATAGCCAAAGTATTCCGATGACAGCGATCAGCGCTCCAAAGCCAGGCAACCAGTTCCCGTTATCCTGCGTCGGGACAGGTGTTGTCTGCTGACCCGCTCTTACCTTGATAGGCAGTTTGAGTGTGTGATCCTCAGATTGCCCGCTGTCGTCCCCGAAGTAATATACGATCCTGCCCTGCACCTCGAATTCTCCGATCTGGTTCGAGCGTATCCTGACCTCGATGTCCCGTCCCTTACCAGGAGGTATCTCATATGTTGTGGTGAACTGCCCGGCGCCGGACTGAACGAAATCGGATGAGGTGACACTCATCCCTGATGGCGGGAGGATTATGACCTGGACGTGCATCACAGGTTTTGTAATGAGATTCACTGCTGAGAGACGCAATTGAATGTCCTCTCCCATGACTACATCTGTTTTTTCACCGTGCAATTGGACGCTGGCGTTTGAAGCGGGGCCGTCCGCGGGACGGGTTGAAGGGATAACGATTACCTTTGTTGCACCTGATTTTCCTGTGTGAAGGGAGCCGTCTTTATCATAAAACGAAACTGAAGCTGGCTCAAGACTGAACGTGCCTGTTTCCGAGGGTTTGATAAAATACAGGAAGCTTCTTGATTCTTTTTTGTCTCAAAATATCGTAGTTCTTTTCAGGGCTTCCGGTTGCAAGGGTAAAACCGAATGGAATAGTATCAGTTACTGTGATATTCGTGAGGTCTGATGTTCCCGAATTTGTTATTATAAGGGTGATGCCTGTCGCGTTTCCAAGTTCTGTTGTTTCAGGTGAGGCTGATCGTGTGAGGGATATCGTATCCAGCCTGTATATCTCGACTTTTAAATTTCCGGCGTTGTTATCATAATCCCCTCTTTCCCCTGTAGTCGTAGTGTCGTAAATGCTGAACTTTATCTTTGCACCATTTCCTTTCCTGAAGAAGGTGTATGTATGGTTGACAACATCGCTCATGTAGGCGCTGACCCTTTGGCCATCGAATTCGATGGAATTGAATGCCTGGCTGTAAACCTTACCCGCACCCATGCGGTACTGCGCATCAGCGTAGCCCCAGTCCACGCCTGTTTTGAACTGGAATGTGCCTGTTACGACGATACTGTATTCTGCGCCGTTCTCAAGGATGATGGTTGATTCCACGGATGAGCCGATGGCTGCGGGTCCGAATGCATAGACTGTAAGAGTATCAAGGGGTGCGGCGGTTGCATAGGATGACGTGGTCAAGAATAGCACTGCAAGCAGTAGATAAATTAAAATTTTTTTCATAATCTCCTTCAAATTATATTGTATCGTTGTACCATTCATGACTTGTATTAGGTTTGATGGATATTTCCTTTACAGTATATACCTCGTCAAAACCATCTTCATAACCCTGAACTATTACACGACTGTTTTTTGGATATCTCTGCAATTGTTGAATTAGCTCCTCAATAATCATGATTTATTCTCCTGAAATACGTTTGGCATCAACATGCTTATAACACATTCCCAGATTTTTTTAATTCATCTTTCAATAAATTCACCTTTGCGTATTTTTCTATTGAATATTTTAATATAAATATCTTCCAGGACTTCCAGCATATTTCCCACTTCAAGTTTATCTATTTCACTTAATACTTTGTATTCATTTAATTTGTATATTTTAGAAAGAGCATCTTTTCTTGATAAAGCGTCCATATCTTCAAGTTTGCAGACAAGAAATGCCATATCTTCAACTACTGCAAAAACTAATTCTTTAGTCAATTCGTAATCTTTGTTGGCATAATTTCTCATTGCGGCATTAATTCTTTCTTTTATGAATCCGAGCTCTTTTAGATCATCAGATGATATCATGATCTCTCGAACATGATCGCCACCATAAACTAAAATACCGTTTATCAGTGCAGTTCTTATCAATTCGTTTTTATTAAATTCATTCCTTGCTTCATTTGAGTTAAGGAAATGAATATTTATATATTCTCCAATAAGTTCATGAATTTCATTAATGACTTTTTTGATTTCTTTTATCTCTTTCTCATCGTCAATAATCACAAGCAGGTCTATATCGCTATCTTCATCATACGTCCCCGCAGCGAGAGAACCAAAAAGTATTATTACTTTCGATCTACTGCACACCTTTTTTTTAAAAAGCGAAATGGCTGAAATCCTGGTTTCCGGCAATGTTAGGAATTTATGCTGGCCAAAAAGCTGCCTTATGGCAAATGTTACTGGATTCAGGGCATTGAGCCGGATAATTTTTGTTTTTCCAGCCCTCTTTATTGTCACGATATTCGATGAATATAGTCTGTTAATAGCGTCCGCCCCGGCGCCTTTCCCCACACTGCTTTCTTTTATCAGGTCTATTTCCTTGAATTCTTTATGTGGACATTTCAATAAACAGGAAAGTATTTTTATTGCAGTTCTGGTGCCGAGTATTTTTTCCATCTAATAATGATCGTTTTGCATATTTAAATAAGTTCCTATTTTCAGGGAATAAAACCTGATTTAAGGGAATATTACCGGTTTTAAGGGAAATTTGCCCTCGATTCCTTTACCAGAGGTTGTGAATCCAGACATCTGCAAAACTACCATCTATCAGCTCGATTCTTAATTTAGCGGGCTCACCTGATGGAAGATATCTTATATCTTGAGAGGATTTCCAATCTGTCTCTCATGCATGCTCTAATCCTGTTTTTTATGAACTTTGCAATACCTTCCCGTATGATTACATCTTCATCTATTCCAAGATCTTTTGATACATGTTTTACAGCTTCGGTGATGACAGACATGAGAACTCCGATATAAACTGAAATTCTTTTTATGGGTATAAAAGGTTAATGAAAAACTTTACTAATTTTTCCGCAGCTTTGCACTTCGGCTATGCAGCTGATGTGCACGGATAGTGCCTTTGCATTTTGCGAAAATCCAACCGCTGCCCTCGAATCATCTACAAGATGAGGCGGGAACTTATCGCTTTAGTCCGGCAGGGGCTGCACCTCGGTATTTAATTGCCATTCCTCCTCCAAATCCCGGCGCTTTAGCAGGTACATCAGATGCCCCTGCAGGTGCAGTCTGCCCCGGCTCTTTCCTCACCTTTATCGGCAGATTCAGCGTATGATCCTCAGCCTTATCTTTATCCTCTCCAAAATAATAAACGATCCTTCCTTTGACATTGAAATCCCCTATCTGATTTGATCTTATTCTTACCTCAATATCCTTCCCATCGCCCGGTTCAAGCTGGTAATTAGCTGTAAATTGCCCCGCAGCAGACTTGCTGAACTCGGATGATGTCACGCTCATCCCTGACGGCGGGATAATAATTACCTGCACATGCATCTTTAGCTTTGTGATAAGGTTCACTGCTGAGAGCCGGAGCAGTATGTCCTCGCCCATGACAACGTCTGTTTTCTCGCCGTGGAGATTGACGCTTGCTGATTGCGCATTGTTATTTGATTTCCTGGAAGGTGTCTGTTTTGAGTCAGTGACAAGTGAGGGAATTACCTCAATAGAGGAAGGTTTTGATTTTATTGTCTGGTAATTTCCCTTATTATCTGCATAGCTCGCAGTTGCCTGCCCTAAATTGAAAGTTCCGGCTTCGTTTATATGGACAGAATATTGGAATTGTCGTGAGTCTTTTGGTAATAAGGATGTGTATGTTTTTGTGGTTTCACCGTCAATTAAAGTAAGATCTTTTGGGATTACGTCGGCGATTTCAATGTCGCTTATTTCAGTTGAGCCGGTGTTTTTGACGGTGGGGGTCATTGTGGTGGTCTGCCCTTGTTTTATGGATTGAGGGGGGGCTGTTTTTGTAAAGGATAACGCGGTTGGTCCCTGTTCGTAATGTTGCTTAACTTCCTCCAGACTTAATGCGCGGTTGTAGATGCGGAATTCATCAAGTATACCATCAAATTGATTACTTTTTTCCCATCCACCACCTACAGAATCTTGGTCACATCCTAACCACAAGCCATTTGGATCTATAATGAGATTTCCAGTTGGTGCATTTGTCCATACTCCTTGAAATTTTCCATCAACATAAACACTTATTTCTGACCCAGACCTTACATATACGAAATGATGCCAATTACCATCAGTTATAGTTTTTATGGGAGTTATATGATATGATTTACCTTTTATATGTGGTTTAATATGTGGACGTATTTCTGTTCCCATAGCGTCAAGTTAGTCTTGGGACTTTTAAAATATATAACTAATTTTTTTATTTTATAGGTCTCGCCCCATCCTTAAAATTTCCTTAAAATCAAAAAGAAAATGTCAAATATCATGTAGTGTATATACACTAGAAACATGAGTAAACGACAAAGAAAAAAAAATAGATTCAACAGTCGTCAGGGTTTAGAAAATAGTATTCATCCAGACGAATGGAACGCGGATGACGCGGATTGCGCGGATACGCACGGATTTGGGAGTTCTGCTTCTGATATTTCCCTTCTTTCATTCGAGAATATTGCTCTTTTAAAATCTGGTTTTTTACCAAAAATTTCTGAATACAACATAGTATCTCCTTTTTAGTGGATACCGGATCAGTCGATCTGCGGGCATCCGCGTTCTATTTCGTTTGCACTTTTTTATACTCTTAGATAGGGCATTGTGAAAGTAATAAAATTTGTTTTTATTGATACCTGTTTTTCAATATATTTTATGGGTAGAAGCAAGTGGGGAAGCCATTTATTGATAGTTTTTTATAAAATCCAAGCGAATCATGACGCTATGGCAGGAAACATGCGAAGAGGCAGATAAGTTAAATATAGAATACAACATTCATAAATACAATGGGCAAGAAAATAACTATACAGGGCAAGGTTCACAACGTGGGGTACAGGCTGCTCTTACTCGAAGAGGCAGATAATCTGTTTATCAATTATTTTGATGCCAGAAATATAAAT
>JBDROC010000174.1:0-2746 GCA_043810475.1 Methanobacteriota archaeon
TCTCAAGCTTATGTTCGCGAAGGATTCTCCCGATAGGGATATCGGCGCGCATAAGATCGCTTCTGACGTCCTTTGGCATCCTT
Source organism: Methanobacteriota archaeon (assembly GCA_043810475.1). Classification (GTDB taxonomy): domain Archaea; phylum Halobacteriota; class Methanosarcinia; order Methanosarcinales; family Methanoperedenaceae; genus Methanoperedens. The sequence continues at coordinate 84 of JBDROC010000174.1, forward strand.
TTGATAGCAGAAAGGGATCTTGCGAGCACATACACTGTGCCGTCAGCGCTCAGTGTCACAAGCCTGTTATTGACCTCATCCCCTTCCTCTACCTCCAGAAGCCTTGCGATCTCTGGCTCGGCTTTTACGACATCCTGCTCAAGTGTCTTTACATAAATCGTTTTTCCAGTAAGCAGTTCAAGCAGCAGTGTGACAGAACCGTCAGTGCCAGCACAAATGCGAAGGCATGCAGGGATGTCCTGTCTTTTAAGTGCATCCCACAAGATCAATCGCCCTGTGCTTCTTTCTTAGCTTTCTTGAGCCGATCTTTCGCTGAAAAGCCTGTGGCTTCTTCAAGAAATACCCTGTAACGCTTGTTGGTATCCATGATAACCTCATCGGTTGCTCCCTTGCTGGACTCAGTTTCCACGCAAAGCCTCTTATTCAAAATACCCACTTCCAGCCGTGCAAGCGCTCCGTAATTTATTCTGAGTTTACCGTTCTCCTCTTTGATCTCAACAGGAAAAATCTTGTTTAAAAGCTCGCGGATGCGCGAGATATCCTGTGAAAACCCTCGTTTGAATGCATATTCCTGAATAATATCACCTTCGTACCATAAACGTTAATCTAAGATTAAAAGATTGCGTGTTCAGACGAATTCCGCATCATGTGAAGTTCTAACACCAAGGATATGCCCGTCGTATCCGTTGATCTCAATGGTCTCGCGTCCCCCTGTTAATTCCCATACCGGGAAGTGGATAAGCTCTATCTCCATCATAATATCTTCAGGCTCGGGTGAAAATACTTTCTGTTCGAATATGATCGTGTCGCCTATCATCTCATTGAGCCTGACCTCTTTCGTGTGCTCCCGGATGACAGATCCCATTGCCTTATTAAAAGCATCATTTTTCTCGACCCCGGGTTGCTTTATTTCATAGTTTTGCGTCGGAACAAAGGTATTATCCTGAATGTCCTTGCATTTTCCAAAGAAATTTTCACCGGTAATTGCATTGACATAACCTTCGCCTTCGCCTTTTAAGTCCACCATCTTGGACTTGAACTTCTTCTGGGTATCGAACGAATATCTGTAATACCATACCGGAATAAATTTCAACTGCTGTCGCTTTATAGATCCAACCTTTGCCTCTCCTATGGAGAGGGCATCTGATTTACCGATATTAACTGCAACAGAACGCAGGAAGATACGGATGGTCTTCTCGAATTCTTTTTTTGGCGGCTCTCTTTGCATCTGAAAAGTCTTCTGAATTTCGCTCTCTCTTTGCACAACTCTCTCTTCCCCGTATTGTCCAAATGCGCCTGCCAGTACTGCCCTTCCTATCCTTGATTCGATCTCGCTCCTGTCCCATAGGGTAAGGCCGTCGTCAAGAGCGATAGAGCGATTTTTTTCATCGAATATGTCAGAGATCAATATGCTTTTCCCACCATATCGCCCAACGACGCCTGAAAAATGCCTGATGCTGTTGGAACTCGGGTTTGGGTCAAATTTTATGAAAAGGTGTTCAGATTCCTTCTCTGCAAGCATGTCGCACCCATCGGAAGAGGTCACTTCGTAACCATAGAATGTAAAGATCCTTTTCAGGATATCAATCACTGCCTGCCTGTTCATAGGTACTACACTTCTCACTTTACGGAAATACTTTATCTTTTGAAAGCCAGGATATATTCGACGTAAGCAGGCTCAAATTCGGTAACTATTTATCACGCACTGTAATAATATGTATCAAGATGTCAGAAGTCATGTTCATTATCTCAAGGATAGAAAGCCTGATGTATGAGGTGACCTTTGACCCGGTTCAGCGCAAGGGGAAAATAATCGCCAATTTATCCATAGTTAATGAATCAGATTTCAAGAAGGTGCTTGACCTTTTCAGGCAGGCAATGCACAGCGGTCTTTCAGTCAGCCCCTATATCAAGATAATCCGTCCGGGAGAAAAGGTCGGGGGTATGAAGATCGAGAAGGGGAAAATTGGCATCGCCACTGCATGCAGCATTACGATAGACGCCGTGCTCCTTAAAGCCGGCATCCCTGTCAAACCCAGATTTGGCGGTGTGGTTGAGATACATGACGGAACGCCTTTAAGGTTCACGGACATACTCACATACGACAGCACGACCATAGACCCCCTTGATGTACTGATGTCGCAGGAACTCACATCTGTGACCGAAATGATACGGACTGGTTCAGGCAAGATACTTGCGAATATGCGTGAAGCTCCAATGGCTGCAAGGGACCGGATAGAGGAGAGGCTTGATGCGCTGGTGGAAGCTGGATTTGCATGCATCCTTGAAGTAGGGGAACCTAACAGCGATATACTGGGCATCCAGGTTGGAAGGGATAAGATGGGGATCGCGGTTATAGGCGGCACTAATCCCATGGCATATGTGCAGGAGCAGGGTATCGATATTGACACGAAGGAGATGTCAAGGTTGCTGGATACGAGGAAATGTCGCATATTGATGAGATCAAGTAGGTTTTTTTTCTGCGGAAAAAAAACCATAACGAAATCTTTATATTCTATAGTCTTGCCGTCTATTATCAACGTAAAACCTGATATGAACGCTTCATCAGGAATCAGGAACCTGAACTCGTCCTCGGCTGGAATATCCAGTGTGTTCGTAAGTTTTTCTTCCACTGTCGTAACAGCATAACCGTTGTTCACATC
>JBDROC010000175.1:0-2271 GCA_043810475.1 Methanobacteriota archaeon
TACTTGGGGTTTCGGCTGTAATCAGGCCAATTATCATAGCTCCTGAACTCATTTTCATTCAATTGATGATCATGCTCTTACTTTCTGTTCTGCTAATTATTTTTAAAAGATCCGGATATGTCATCAACAGGAGAGAAGGGGCTGTTTTTCTGGGGATATATGTCGTTTTTGTTCTTGTGAGCATATCTTTTGGGAATGAACTTAATATTACATGAGACCAATGGAAATCAGAGGTTCATTTCATAATATTTGCTGCATCTTTTACAGCGACAAGTTTTCCCATGATAGTCACATAATCCCCATCCAACAATATAGTTTCAGGGTGTGCAATGATGGAATCGTTTTTTCTTCGTATCATCACTATCAGGCTGTCTTCAGGCAGATGTATGTCCTTAATGGCTTTTCCAAATATCTTCTTGTTGTTCACCCGAACTTCAACTATATCTCCCTCCCCGCTGACCTCGCACACGGAAAATAGATCCGGATGTCCAACTATCCCATCAAGCATCACCGCAGTCGCTATTGTCGGGCTTATCGACCTGATGCCCAGATCCCTGAAAGCCTGAAGGTTCTCAGGTTTGTTAACTCGAGCGACAAGTTTTTCCTCAGTAAACCCAAAATTAGTCTTCGCGATCTGGCATACAAGCATATTCGCATTGTCCTGGTCTGTGGTCGCTACAATGTGTTTCGAATGTTCTATTCCCGCCTTTTTTAGAACAGTAACGTCCTGTGCATCTCCATGAACTACATTCAATCCAAGTTGAACCGCTCTTTTGCAATTCTCCTCATTATTATCTACTATTATCACGTTCTCGCCGCGTTTCACAAAGCGTTCCGCAAGCGTTCTTCCAACGGCGCCTCCGCCAATGATCAATATCTCCATGGGAACTACTCCTGTCTTATTTGCAATAAATCTTGCTGATATCCCTGTAGCAAGTACGGTGATAACAACAGTCATGAATATAAGCCCAAGAAGACTGATCGATTCTGAGATTAAACCCTGATCTTTAAGCCTCAATGTAAAATATACTGCCATGGACGCAGGGACAACGCCTCTTGGACCCATTGCTGCTATAAAAATCTTTTCACCTCGATTAAGATCAGATGTCATAGTCGAGATATAAACAGCCAGTGGTCTTATTAGCAGCATCAAAAGAAAAACCAGGATTACCCCCTTTTATTCCGATCGCTCTGATATAATCGAAATCAATGAAGGTGGATAATAAAATAAAAATAATTGAAAGTAATACTATAGAAATATCTTCCTTAAAATCCTTTATTACCTTTTTATGTGGAACGTCAGATGACCCGATAAATATCCCTAGAATAGCCATTGCCAGTATTCCCGACTGGTTCCCTATATTCTCGGCGCTCACAAATGCTGCAAGCAGAACCGATATAGTTAGAAGTCTGGCATATTGTTCTGTCATCAAAGGTATCTTGCGCAGAACCACTTTCAGGATAATACCGCTTAATATCCCGAAGAAGACTCCATCAAGCAGCCTTATCAGGAGAAATTCCACCGCATTGATACCTGTCATTGATGACACGATCCACTCAAAGACCAGCGCGGCAAGTATCACACTGACACCGTCGTTCAATACGGATTCAGCCTGAAGGACACTTGCAACCCTATTATTGACCCTGATCTGCCTTATGATGGGTGTGATGACACTCGGACCGGTCGCTGATACAAGCGCTCCGAACAGCAATGCAATATTAAAAGGTATATTCAGGATGTAATAAGCCGCAACAGCGGATAACAGTGCAGTTATTAAAACTCCTGTTGTGACAAGGTTCAATATGCCTTTCTGGATTTTGCGTATCTGCCTTATATCAATATCAAGACCGCCATCGAATACGATGATCGCAACTGAAAAACTCACAAGCAATTCAATGCCATTCCCAAAACTACCTGCCTGTATTATTCCTGTTACTTCAGGGCCTAAGATGACACCTGCAATTAATAAAAAAACAATACTGGGGATTTTGAGCAGCCTCCCGAGCATATGTGAGAAGATACCGATGATCAATACAACCACAAAGGCCGTTAATAGATATGTATTACTCACCGTGATCTCCTCTTAATATGACGACAACAAGATTTCGATAGATTATTCCTGCTATTTAATATAGCTGCCTGATATTTCAATTTATTTTACTTCAAAGCTTTTATATATCTTTGATGCTATCGAATGTGATTACTGTTGATCTGGAGGAGATTATATGGCAATAGCGGGCCAAGAACAACTATATAAATTAGTTTATGAT
>JBDROC010000176.1:0-2856 GCA_043810475.1 Methanobacteriota archaeon
TTTTTTTACTGAAGAAATAGTTGAAGTCTGGTCTGATCTGCCATTTACTTTTAAGATCACGCTTCCTCTGGATAAGCAAATTACAGGGGGATCAATTGAGGAAGCGGTACATAATATCTCTTTTGCTGTATATCGTGATGATCGATCAGAGCCTATCGATAGAATTGAGTATAAATACGATTGATACATGAATCTTTTGATCTGCACGTCATTATGCATCTAATGAATGTTCCATTGAAGCATCGAATGGTGTTTTTTCTTATATTTGCCGTTGCATTGGCAGTTATACAATACCCTTTAAGAATACTTGAAGATATTTCTCCTGAATACTTTACCCTCAACGGCGTCTATCCCTGGGCTATCCTTTTTCTCTGTGCGATCTTTCTATTTGCAAAACGACATGAGATCCATGATGCAAAACATTCGTTCATGTTTGCAGCAGCAGGAGCGGGTATTATCTCAGGTTCATTTTTTCTGCCAGGTGTGAATCCTGAATTTGAAATATTCAGGCTGCTTCTTGCCTGGCTTGGACTTGCTTTCGTGTTCTTTGGAGAAGCCGCTTCCCTGCCAGCGCTTCTCCTTTGTATCTACGGCTTTGGTATTTCGTTCCCAAAGCTTGTGGAGGCTTTCGCAGGGCTGCAGTATGCGCAGGCAACCACATGGGTAACATATAACATCGCGCAGTTGTTTATTCCCATAAATGTCAGCGGAACAATAATATCCATGACCACACTGCAAGGGGATAATCTGATGGTAGAGATCAATGCCGCATGTTCTGGCGCCGCCTCGATGTCGGTATTCCTTGTTGTGTTTGCCCTTATGTCCTTAGATGTTCCACTCCCCAGGAGGAAATGGGCAGCCTTGTTATTGTTCGGGATTATCGGTACTTCTTTGCAGAACATCCTGCGTCTTGTACTGCTCCTTCTTGCAGGATATTACTCTGGTCCCTCTGCCATCCAGGGTGGGGAGAGCATCGCAGGATATATTATTTTTCCTCTTTGGTATGCTCTGTTTGCCTTTGTTTATCTAAGGTGTGCAAAAAGGTATAAGGCAGTGAATCTTAATACTTGAACGACGGTATAACATGACTCTTTCAATAATCCTTGGAACCCGTCCTGAAATAATCAAGATGTCCCCTGTGATAAGGGAATGCGAGCGTTCGGGGGTTGATCATTTCATACTGCATACGGGACAGCATTATTCGTATAATCTGGACAGGGTATTTTTTGAGGAATTGAGGCTTCCAGAGGCTAAGTACAATCTTGAAGTGGGATCTGGTGCGCATGGGGAGCAGACCGGGAAGATGCTTGCTGGGATCGAGAAGGTTCTCATGAAAGAGAAGCCTGAAGCAGTGCTTGTGCAGGGTGATACGAATACTGTGCTTGCAGGGGCGCTTGCTGCTGTTAAACTGGGGATAAAGGTCGGGCATGTTGAAGCTGGCTTGCGAAGTTATGATAGAAGGATGCCAGAGGAGATAAACAGGGTGATGGCGGATCACTGTTCTGATATCCTCTTTGCGCCAACTGATAAATGCAAAAAAACACTGCTTGGAGAAGGGATACCAGATAGCAGGATCCATGTTACTGGAAATACTATTGTGGATGCTGTCTTTCAGAATGTTGAGCTTGCGAAAGAGAAGAACACGCTTGAGGAGCTTGAAATTTCGCCAAATGAATATTTCCTCGTTACGGCGCACAGGCAGGAGAATGTGGATGATCCGGTAAGGTTCGCAGGCATCCTGAAGGGTCTTGAGAAGCTTGGAAAGGAGTTCAATATCCCTATTATCTATCCCATCCATCCGCGCTCGAAAAAAATGGTGCAGGAGTTCGGGATAAAGACTGACGGAAGCATCAGGTTCATCGATCCTGTGGAGTTCCTTGATTTTCTTAACCTTGAGAGCGGCGCGCGGCTTGTGCTTACGGACTCTGGCGGGGTGCAGGAGGAGACATGTATCCTGGGCGTGCCATGCGTGACGCTGAGGGATAATACTGAGAGACCTGAGACGATTGAGGTGGGGTCTAATGTGCTTGCAGGGAGTGATCCTGAGATGATGATCGAGTGCGTGCACAGGATGCTTGAGAAGGATAAAGGCTGGATGAATCCTTTCGGGGATGGAAGGGCTGCGGAGAGGATCGTGAGTGCGATGCAGTAAAATTTTTACATACTCGATTTACTAATAGCTTTAAGACAAATAATATTGTAATGATATTATATAAAAATATAAAATGCATTTTTGGCATGTACCCGCTCTTAATTCTTATTAAATCTTCCAAATGCGAATATTTGCTATATTTGTTCATGATACTTATCACACCTGTTATATGGTTATGATTAGCATAACATATAAATATTTCTGTCTTTTGTAACAAAGGACTTATATTTAAAGCGAACCGATATGAAGTAAATGAAATTTAGTATTGTAATAGAAGAAGATTTAGAAGATTGTGGCTATATTGTGCATTGTCCTGCTCTTAAAGGATGCTGGTCGCAGGGTGATACGATAGATGAAGCCTTACAGAACATAAAAGAAGCTATTGCAGGATATTTGAAGACATTAAATGAAAGAGCTATGCAAAATGTCAAAATTCAGAGTAAAGTTCAAATTAGAGAAGTAGCGGTGGCATAAGTTTGTGACTAAACTTCCTCGATGGCCAGGCAAGGAGATAATTAAAGCATTCAAAAATGGTGGTTGGCGTTTGGATCGCATTGAAGGTAGTCATCATATTCTTGTGAAAGAAGGAATCGATACAATTCTGTCCGTACCTGTGCACGGAACTAAGCCTATCAAAAAAGGAAAATAAATTCTGTCTGAATAGATATAATTTTCTTACTGAGATTATATATTAAAAAAGTTCA
>JBDROC010000177.1:0-6085 GCA_043810475.1 Methanobacteriota archaeon
GATCAAAGAGATTCTGTATCAGAAGCTCTCATGCCGGCCTGTCGATAGACAAAACCTGATGGAATGTCTCACCCATAGATGCAAGCTCAATGAGTCACTTGCCTATGACCTCATCGAAGAGATCAAAGTCGATTTTGGCGTGTATGAGCGGGATAATATGATAATGTTCGCTTAGAGCATAGCGATAACTTTATCTCTTTTTAATCCAAAATACCTATTTATGCCCTCTGAAGCAAAAGTGATAGCAGGCGAACTGCCCCTTAAAAAAGCGAATTGAACCTGTACTTTAGCTCCCGATCGGAGCACTTAAATTCTTTTGATACTCCTATTTTTAGATAGTTGCCAAAGTCACAAACCCCGTATTTGAAGGGTACAGGGCTTGATAGCGTTTTTTGCTTATATATCTTTCTCAGTATCCTGCTTGATCGTCCCTTTATCTTCTTGGCTCTTTCGCTGGCGCTGATAAGTATATAAGGCTCAAGAGCTAAAATTACGGGCATGACGATACGAGAATATTTAAAAAGGTTAGGTGAATCCCGCCATTTTCTATTCATTGTTTCGGTGATAATAGGAATCATCCTTTTTAATGTCCTCATCGGTATACCCAAAGTGGGCATAATCACTCTTGATACTGCTTTTATGTCAGGGAAAACCAAAACCGACATCGTCGACATGATACAGTATGCTGCAAGAGATCCTTCCATAAAAGCAGTGGTTATAAATATGGATTCACCGGGAGGTGAGGTATCAAAGATCGAGGAGATATATCTTGAGGTTCTGAAATTAAAGACAAAAAAACCTGTAGTAGTCTCTGTTGATGGGAATGCCCTTTCGGGAGGATATTACATTTCGTCTGCAGCGAACTTCATCTTTGTCAAACCCTCCTCTCAAATCGGTAACATAGGGGTGATTTCTACACTTCCAGAACCCTGGAGACCTGAGAGCGAACAGATAACGACAGGCCCATACAAGGTTTCGGGAAAGTCACGAAAAAGTTATGCTGCCCAGTTGGAGGCCATAAAGCAAGCTTTCCTCATTTCAGTGATATCCCAGCGAGGAGACAGACTGCACCTTGATTCTGAACGCCTGTCCCATGCAGAGATTTTTCTTGGGTATGAGGGAGTAAAATATGGCCTTGCAGACTCTGTGGGAACAGGTTCGGATGCCATCCAGAAAGCTGCGAACATCGCAAGTATAGCAAATTATGATACTTTAAATATAAACAAGGCATTAAACATCACATTCAGTGGAGGTTTCCATGGTCTTGCAGAGCTTAATAAAACAACAACTCCAATGAATTACTTTTTATATGAGGAGTTGGAGGAAGAATGAAAAGGATACGTTTTATTGTGCAGGTTATAGCGTTCATATTTCTAGTACAGCTCTTATTTTTTTACAGAGGCATTTATATTCCATCTCCTTTAAATGAGCCGGATTATTTGAACATCAATGTGAATGTTTCTATTCCCATTGAAACGAATGACAGCTTTTCACATGGTAATGGAATAGTCCTCATAGACCTATCGCATGGAAACAGGTTTATTGCTGATGACCTCAATCTTCTCTTCTCGAGGATAATTGCAAGAGGATACAATCTCGAATATTTGAGGGATAGTTCCAATCTGAAAAAGAATTTATCGTTTTCAACATCCTTTGTAGAGATCTCACCTGCATCTACCTTTTCAAAAGAAGAAGTGGAATCGGTTAAGGAATTTACCGACGGGGGCGGCAGACTACTGATGCTTTCTGAACCGATCCATAAAAGTGAAATCAACTCACTTGCATCAGAATTTGGCATTTTGTTCTGGAATGATTATCTCTATAATCTTAAAGAGAATGATGGAAATTTCAGGTATATATATCTTAAAGAATTCAGTGAGAACAATATTACCAGAGGACTTCATAAAATTGTTTTCTACACTTCAAGCTCTGTTTTTGGAAAGGGAATAATATTCACAGATAATAACACGTACTCTTCAACTAAAGGAGAAAAAGGGAGATATTCTGTTGCGGCATTGACCGAAAATTCGAGGATACTTGCCATCGGTGATGTAACTTTTTTGTCTGAGCCATATAATGTCATGGACAATAATAGGCTGATATATAATATAGCAGATTTCCTTGCCCCATCAGCAGCTGCACCAGCCATTACTATCACAATCGGAACTAATAATAGCAATGTAACCAGCATGAGGAACGTAACTGCCACAGATATTAAATGATGTTGGTAGTTATCCTGACGTATCATTTCCTGACTTGAATTTATTTCTATGCCTGAGATACTCTTGAAACCACCTTTCAATCTTGCCATCAGTTTGTGGATTATTCCTTCGTGAAGGTATATGTTTTATTTCTTATGTATGACAAACAAGACATCTCAAAAAGACGCCTCTTGGGGCGTTATGCCCATAGGGTTAAAATCCCACCATATGGGTCTGCTCCCATGTGAAGAGTAACGGGAAGTGCAGTACTGCGAAGTATTGTGCGGAGTTACTTCTTCTTTATAACTATCTCCCAATCCGTCTTATTTTTTTGCTTCACGCTCAACACCTGATGACCATCAGCCTCCATACCTCTTGGCACTTCGGTCACAGCAGTGGGATTGTCCACGATTATCTTCAGGGTCTTTCCCTTTTCCATTGAATGCAGCGCCTGCTTTGCATATACAAAATTATATGGGCACTGGTTCCCTTTCGTGTCGATCACCTTGTCTATCTTCACATCTGCAAGGAAAGTCCCGTCAATATAAGCCCGCGTCCTCTCATCCTTTGGATTCTCGAAAACTTCATTTGCCGGTCCGTGCTCGACCATTTCCCCAAGATAGAGATGAATTACATAATCCGCAAGCCTCATAGCCTGATGGATATTGTGCATGACTATCACAATGGTGTAGTCATTCTTTAATTTCAATAGCTGCTGCTCGATATGCTGCGATGATACGGGGTCAAGTGCGGATGTGGGCTCATCGCACAGGATGATCTCAGGCTCAACCGCCAGCCCGCGCGCAAGGCAGAGCCTCTGCTGCTGACCGATGGATAATTGCGAGGCTGGAGAGTTCAACCTGTCTTTGACTTCTTCCCACAGACCCACGAGTTTCAGATATTTCTCGACTATAGCATCGATATCTGGCTTTTTCTTTAATCCGTGGATCTTCGGCCCGTATGCGATATTCTCATAGATCGACATGGGAAGAGGAGTGGGTTTCTGGGCAAGCAGTCCCATTTTCTTCCTGATGTTCACGATATCTGTTTTCCTGTCAAAGATATCTTCGTTATCTATCAGGATCTTCCCTGAATAGGTAACTCCATCTGTAAGATCAATGAGCCGGTTCATGCATTTGAGCAACGTGGATTTGCCGCAGCCTGAGGGGCCTATAATAGCGGTGATCTGCTTTTTTGGGATTTGAACTGATATGTTCTTTAATGCGTGTTGCCCGCTGTAATATGCATTCACATTATCGATTTCGATATGGGTTTCTGACATTTCATACACCTATTTAATGATATATTTAGTATATTTTCTTGAAAGAATTCTTGTGGTTATGCTGATAGCCAAAACTATTGCCAGGAGTATTACCGCCGATGCGTATGCTTTCTGCTGTACCTGCGGGAGTGGCGACCCAAGCTGGTAAAAGATCGCAAGAGGAAGAGAAGATGTGGAATCGAACAGTGATGTGGGTATCCGGTCTGTATAACCTGCTGTGAACATTATGGATGCAGCATCCCCTATTCCTCTCCCGAAAGCTATCAATACCCCGGTCATAAGGCCGGGAAGAGCCTGTTTTGCAACAACTCTCAGTGTGGTCTCAAGCCTTGTTGCGCCAAGTGAGTATGATACTTCTTTAAGTTCAAGGGGAACGGTTTTTATGACCTCTTCCATTGCCCGCGTCATAATGGGGAGTTCCAGCAATGCAAGTACGATTATTCCTGCAAGCAGAGATGCTCTCATATGAAAATACATCAATACCGTGAACCCGAAAGCCCCATATACAATAGAGGGGGTGCCCCAGAGAATATCAAGACAGAGGCGCGTGATGTTTGAAAGCCGCGTACCTTGGGAATATTCTTTCTGGAGATAGAACGCAATGCCTATACTCAGGAAAAATGCCAGCACAGTTCCGCCGAGTGCAAGATACACTGAACCTATTATGGCATTCAGGATGCCCCCTCCCTTTCCAAGATAGTAACCGCCCTGGGCAGTCTTTGTGAGCATATCGATATTCAGGACAGGCAAACCTTTCCAGAGTATTATTCCAATTACTGCAAGGAGGCTACCCACTACGATTACAAGTGATAATATCATCAATGTTTTAAAGATCGACTCTTCAACCCTTCGAAGCTCCATCTAAATGACACCCCGTTCTATTTTTATAAGTACCATCCTTGCAAGAATATTGAATATCAGCACCACGATAAGTAGCATCAGTGCTGCAAGTAGTATCGCTGAATCGTATAAGGGGATAGACATCATCTCACCAAAAGTGTTTGCAATGAGGGCTGGCAGGGGATATGCAGGGTCAAAAACTGATGATGGCACTTTAGCCACATTTCCTACGACCATCAACACTGCCATGGTCTCACCGAACGCCCTTGAAAAACCAAGAATAATCGCTGCGAATATCCCGGGTCTGGCTTTTCTTAAGACCACATGTTTGATAGTCTGCCATTTTGTAGCTCCAAGAGAAAGGGAAACTTCCCTCAATTCCTGTGAAACGCTCCTTAAGACCTCACCTGTAACTGAGATGATAATGGGGAAAACCATGATGGAAAGCACTATCCCTCCTGCTAGGACACCATATCCCCCTATGGTTTCTGCGCCAAGGGCAGGAGCCAGAGTATTCTTGATGAAAGGCACTACTGCAAGCACACCCCATAGACCGTACACTACGGATGGAATGCCTGCAAGCAGATCAATTAGTGGCTTCACAGCATTCCTGAGGCGGTTGCCTGCGTATTCTGAAAGATATATCGAGCTTAGCAGGCTGATGGGCACTGCGATTATTATTGCAAGGCCAGTTACCCATAACGTTCCCATGATAAATGGAAGGAACCCGAATTTTCCTGCTGTGGGACTCCATTCTATGGAGAACAGGAGGTCAGGGATAGGGACTGCCGACAATATGGGACTTGCCCTGATGTAAAGACCAATAAGCATAAAAAAGAACAGCAAACAGGCAAACACTGTTGCAGCAAGCATCAGCCTGCTTGAAATATTGTCCTTGAGCCTTCTTATATTCATTGTATATTCTGCTTTTTCTTATGTTTTTCTTCTTCATTCATGTCGATCACTCGACTTTCTTCAATCCGTCGGTGATTATGCTCTTGGGAAGAACTATGTAACCTTGTTCAGGAATGTACTGCTGCCCATCTGTGAGAGTCCATTTTATGAAATCATTCACGATACCTGTGGGCTTTCCTTTAGTTACAAGGTTAAGGTCTCTTGCAGGCGGGGAGGGGTACTTACCGGTCCCTATTGCCTCAACGATCTCATCCAGTGTACCATAAAAGTTCTCATTTTCATCTATCTTTCCATTCCCGTTCAGGTCAAGGGGTATTATTTCGATGCCTTCAACTGGTTTCCTGGTGTTCGCATCGTAAGCAAATCCAATGTTGTTATAACCGATCCCAATCTTGTCCTCCCTGACAGCCTGAGCAACTCCGGGGTCACCGTTCACGCCTACACCCTTTAGGTTTTCCTGTTTGTACTTACCCAGGAACGCAGCCCATGTCTCAGCAGCGCCGCAGGCATCCGAGCGCGTATATACATTTATCTTATCAGTAACGCCCGTTCCTGTAGCCTGTCCCCATGTTTTTATGGTTTCATTGATGTATATCTTCTCAAAGATATCTCGTTTTATTCCATTTGCTTTGAGTTGCGCAATTACCGGGTTGTTCTTGTTGACTGTTGGTACTACTGCGTCTTTTGTCACAGATATCCAGTATGCACCCTTTTCCTCTTCAGCGGCTGCAATTTTTCTGGAGACCATGCCAATATCCACAAGTCCGGAAAGTGCATCGGTCATGCCTTTTCCTGCGCCGCCTGCCTGGATATCAAATTTCACTTTGGGATACAGCTTCTGGTATTC
>JBDROC010000178.1:0-6268 GCA_043810475.1 Methanobacteriota archaeon
CTTCCAGCATGGGAAGGGTTTTTTCAAGTGTATGTTTCAGCCATGCATCGTCCTTTGATAACACTCCCACGAACATGGCTGGAATAACATCGTTTTCTATGGACTCAAGTCTTTTCCTTGCATTGATAGTTACCATAAGGACTGGTTTAGCGTATAAAATAATAAAACATGGCATCAATCGATAGCTTTAATAACAATAATCCACTTTAGGAAAGAACCGGGCTCGTGGTCTAGCTGGTTATGACGTCGCCTTGACATGGCGGAGATCCGGAGTTCGAATCTCCGCGGGCCCATTTAATTTTCTGCAATTACAGGGAGTTATTTAGCAAATTATATATACTACAAAATCAGTTGTGTGTTCTTTGTGGGCAGGCATCTTTTTTTAACACACTAACCCCACTCCCCAACCTGCCCATCATACTGATTCTTCCAGCATTTTAATCTCGATTTTTTCTAAAAATCATCGAACCCGCAACATTTATATATGATGTAATTGTGGTAGGTGTCGATGGGCGGGACATCTTTTTTAACACACTAACCCCCACTCCCCAACCCGCCCATCTTTCTTATAATAACAATTTTTAAACAATAGCTGACGTATAATCACAGCGTTTATTTTCCCCAGAACGGATGTCCTCTGCGCCTTATTTCCATATAAGCCATCAGAGCCTCTTTATCTTCGATCTTCATAGATTCGAAAAGCTCCTGCTCAACTATTTTCGCATGCTTCTCAGGAACATCGATGTAAAGGATCTCCCCTTCCTTTATCTGTCTGCCCACGGTCGGTCCGTCTATAGCCACAGCTACTTCCTTTCCTGCTGTCGCCTGGCTGATATTTTCGTTATGTTCCTGGATGCCTTTTATCTTCCCGATGATCGAGCCATCCTCTTTCATCACTTCCAGGCTGGTCCTAATTATGCCACCCATTACACGCACACCGACCACCGCAGGTTTGCTCTGCCTGAAAGTACAATCTGGAAGTATTATGAACCTTCCCGGCTTGATAATGGTCTCATAGCGCTTTTTCTCGATAAGCGCCTTTTGCTCCACCACCCATTTCTTGTAATCTTCAATAAGTTTGTAAATGACATTGTTTATAAACACCTTAATATCAGAACCCGTGATCTCTTCCCTGGCATCATGAAGGATACCAACATCAAATCCCACTATTACGGACAACAGCGGGTCTTTTACAGTCTTTACTTCAGCGATATCCCTTTTTGAAATATCCCCTATGTCCGCCCGTCGTATGGGAATATTTTCTTTCTTCAATTCATTGACAAGAGCTTCAAGTGAGCCCAGCGTATCCGCTTTTATCAATATGCCGCTTGATTGTGTCTCGATCCTGACAGCATCGATCTCGGATTTTATCTGCGCAGCTATTTCATTGATATCTCCTGAAGCTACCCGTATCAGCGAGCCAGCAAGAGCCCCTTCAAGGTTGGGTGCCGCAATTTTGATCCCGGACGCTGCGACAACTTTCTTCACCTGTTTGAACTTCTCCTCGGAGCGCATCTCGGAAAGCGGACGCGGCTTTAGAAGAGCCCTGATCTTCGTCACAATAGGCTCACCAAGGCTCCCGAGCACTACGGTATCCCCGACATTTAATTCCCCATCGTACAGTATCACGTCCAGCGTGGTGCCAAGACCTATCTCTTCCTTCACCTCAAGGACAGTACCTGTCCCGGGTCCTACAGCCCTGTATTCAAGGTCTTTTTCAAGGAACTTCTGTGCAAGCCCCATCAGAACCATGAGAAGGTCGGGTACCCCCTCTCCGGTCCTTGCGCTAACAGGTATAACACCGATGTTCTTCTGAAACTCTCGCACGCGGTCATACCTGTCTGAGCTGAAACCCATTTCATATAACTTTCCGATTATGATGTATATCTTTTCATCAAGCGCAATCTTCACGTGTTCTGCCTGTTCAGGATATGAGAGGATAAACGGTTTACTATGTCTGGGGTTCCACCCTGATAACTTATCAATCTTATTTGCTGCCACCACGAACGGCGTTTTGAATCTTTTTAGTATTTCTACAGCTTCCATAGTCTGGGGTTGGAATCCTTCGTTAACATCCACCACAAGTACGGCAAGGTCAGCAAGTGCCCCGCCCCTTGCCCGAAGCGTCGTGAACGCCCTGTGTCCCGGAGTATCGATGAAAAGCAATCCTGGTACTTTTGTATCCCCTTTGAATATATTCCCACACACCCTTTTAACAACGTCAAGCGGTACTTCTGTCGCACCAATATGCTGCGTGATTAGACCCGTCTCACGCTCTGCTATTGTGGTACCTCTGATCCTGTCAAGCAGAGAGGTCTTACCATGATCCACATGCCCCATGACACACACGATGGGGGTGCGCAGATTTTGAACCATGATTAGTTAGATTATACTAAAAGTATATAAGTTCTCAAGATGCGCTGCGTTAAAAAACGTTTTTCAGCAGGCTTATTCGTAAATACAGGTCTCGTCTATCCGCGAATATTCAGATATTTCCGCGTCTTTGAAATGAATACCTATCTCTCTTGCCGCGGATTCCGGTGAATCGCTTGCGTGTACGACATTGCGCCCTGTATCAAGGGCAAGGTCTCCACGGATGCTTCCTGTAGCTGCATTGACCGGATTTGTGGCACCGTTTATGGCGCGCATCACTGAGACCGCGTTCTTTCCCTCGACCACCATCGAAACAGATGGACCTGATGTTATGAAATCGATCAGTGACTTAAAAAAAGGTTTCTGGGCGTGTTCAGCATAGTGTTTTTTTGCCATCTCCAGCGAGATCGTGTTCATCCGAAGCGCAGCTATTTTAAGCCCGCGCCGCTCGATACGACTGATAACTTCGCCAACCAGACCGCGCTGCACGCCGTCCGGTTTTACCATGACATAGGTGCGCTCCACGCTCTCACCTTAATTCGTTTTGCCTCTTGCTTTGCGTCCCGCTTCTGTCCATCTGACCTTTCGGGGTATCCTGCCAAGGTTTAAGTTCCCCTGACATTTGGATGAACAAAAATAGTACACAGTCCCGTCTTTGCGAGCATAAAGCTTGCCGGTGCCGGGCTCTATCGCACCGCCGCAGAAAGAGCATTTCCTTTTTTCCATGACTTCACCTTGAACTCATTTTCTTGGCTTCGCGTGAGGTCTCAAGCAGAATAAGAATGTCGCCATTTTTTATCGGACCAACCACGTTGCGCGTGATTATCCTTCCCTTATCTCTGCCATCGAGTATCCTGCACTGTACCTGCATGGCTTCCCCATGCATTCCTGTCTTTCCGATCACTTCAATAACTTCGGCAGGATATCCGCTTTCTTCTTCAGCCATAATCTCACTTCTTCAGCGCCTGAACCTTCTGTGCCACATCTTCAACCATTTCCTTAGCCTTTCCGGGTTCGATTATCGCTGCCGCGCCGCTACCAACTGACAGACCACAGGCTGCGCCAAGCTCTACCTGTTTCTTGACAAATATGTAAGGGGTGTTCTTTTCATCACACAGCGCCGGAATGTGAGCCACTATTTCAGGCGGGTTCACATCTTCGCCAATAATAACAAGTTTTGCAATACCTCGTTCGATTGCTTTTGTGGCTTCATTCGTTCCTTTCTTAATCTTTCCAGTATCCCTCGCCAATTCAAGAGCGCTGAGCGCTTTGTTTGCAAGCTCTGGGGGTACTTCAAATTTTGCGTATGTTTGTGCCATATTAATTACTTCCTTCAGGACTATTGTCCTTCATCATTCACTTGATTAAAAGTATCGGCTTTCTTACAGCATGATGTGGTATATATTTTACGCTCAGTTTGCCTCTTCCATCAATACTGCGAGCAGATCCTGTCCTGATATTTGTACTATCGTATAGTTTCCGCTCTTTTCTATGTCATACTGCGAAATACCTCTTTGAGTACTGTTGGTCTTTAACTGGTCTAACTTCTTCATGACGCTTGAGTTCAGATCGAGATATGCAGAAATCCTCTCGTAACTACCGTTGTTCATCCCGATGCCCAAATAATATTGTTTCGCAAAACTCACATTTGAAGTTATGGTCTGGAACGGTGCATCAGGTACTTTGCTAAGCAGACCCCGATAAGTATCGTATGACGTGACAGTTTCATTCAGGCTCGTAGTTATTTCAAGAACGTCGATTACGGTCTGCTGCGGGGCGAGTATGACAGGAGTCCCCATCACATTATAAAACCCCTGCAATCCCTGTTCCTGTCTTAAGAGTAGAGGGTGATAATCATAATAGTACGGTGAAACCATGTACTCAAAATCGTTCTTTTGCGGATCCATTGTGCTAAGAAGCAGAAACGACCTGTTATTGTCGTATTTTATGTCGGTATAAAACATTTTTGTTGTGTTTGATCTATAGATAGAATCCACTTCTACAAGTATCGGTCTCGCAGACGTTGTCCATTCCGCCATCTGCGGGGTCATGCTTTCAAGGTCAATGAAATCTGCGTTAATTGCACCCGGGGGTGTCATGTTGAGCGCGTCCGAGATAGAATCGAAAGGCTGGTCGAATGTCCAGAACTCCGGGTCGTAATAATCCTTATGGGTCTCCTCTTCTGTTTGCTGATCGGGAATCAATGGAAATATGAAATAAAAAAATACTGATCCGACCATTATGAATGCCAGGAAAAAAGCCATTAATTTATTTGCGTCCTGCTGTTTCATGCCCCTTCATATCACCTGCATAATAATAAAATAGATGGTGTTCTAAGCAACTTTTATATACAATGTACTCATTTAGACATTAATGTACAAAAATGTACAGTGATACTCATGAAAGAATATATCTTGAAACTTATTGAGAACCAGTCTCTCACATCAGAAGAAGCAGAGATCGCTATTTCAAAGATCTTTACTGAAGCGACTGATGCCCAGATAGCTGCGTTCCTGACCGCGCTGAAGCTCAAAGGTGAAACTCCGGCTGAGATCGCAGGACTTGCGCGCGGTATGAAAAAAGCTGCGAACCTGATAAGACCAAAAGTAAATGGAACGCTTGTCGATACATGCGGGACGGGCGGGGATTCTACGGGCACGATCAACGTCAGTACAGGCGCAGCGATAGTAGCAGCAGCGGCTGGAGTCCCGATAGCCAAGCACGGTAATTATTCCATCACCTCAAAATCCGGGAGCGCGGACGTGCTGCGTGAACTGGGTATCAGGATAGATATGTCACCTCAGGAAGTTGAAAAGACCATAGAGAACGTGGGCATAGGATTTATGCTCGCCCCGGTTTTCCATCCTTCCATGAAACGCGTGGGGCAGATAAGGCGCGACCTGGGTTTCCGAACAGTATTCAATATCCTGGGACCACTCACCAATCCCGCCGGAGCACAGGCACAGGTGATAGGTGTGTTCGATGGCTCCATATGCGAGACAATGGCAAATGTTCTTAATATCCTGGGCACGAAACGAGCACTTGTAGTGCATGGAAGCGGGATGGATGAAATATCAAACACAGGTGAAACGCAGATAGTCGAACTCAATAACGGCAAGATCACAAAATACACGGTGACTCCTGAAAAGCTTGGTGTAAAACATGCTTCTGTTAAAGAGATACTTGGCGGGGCTCCCGAAGAGAATGCAAGGGATATCGTGGATGTAATGAAATGGAAAATGGGGGCGAAACGTGATATTATTGTTATCAATGCAGGTGCGGCACTGCTTGTAGGCGGGATGGTGGATAGTCTTGCTGCCGGAATAAAAATAGCAGCCCAGACCATAGATAGCGGCAAAGCCCTGGATAAGCTCAAGGATTTCGTAAAAGCCGCAGGCGACCCTGAAAAGCTTGCGCGATTCCTGTAATTTGATTTCAGAGTATAACAATGAAAGTGAAAATTTGCGGCATCAAGACCGAACATGACCTTGCAGCAGCGATAAATTCAGGAGCCGATGCTGTGGGATTCATAACTGAGGTACCTGTGGATTCTCCCCGGAAGATCACGCTTGCTGAAGCAACGCGACTGATATCGACAGTGCCTGTGTTCGTGACAACAGTGCTTGTTATCATGCCGGAAAACGCACATCAGGCGGTGCGAATGATACAGGCGGCAAGACCAGTGGCTGTGCAGATACACAATGCTCTGCCATTATCTGAACTTGTGAAGATAAAGGAGACAGGAGTGAAACTAATAAAGACGATACAGGTGTACCGGGATTCAAAAGCAGATATGTTAATAAAACAGATAAAACAATTTTCCGGTGTTGCTGATGCAATTCTCCTGGATACTGCACTGGATGGAAAAACCGGCGGGACAGGCGTGCCGCATAAC
>JBDROC010000179.1:0-2325 GCA_043810475.1 Methanobacteriota archaeon
GGGCAGAATCATGATATAAAATCTGAAGTGATGACTGCGATCCTCAACATCAGTAAGAGGCTTGCAAAAGATAAGAAAGGTGCTCTTTTTGTTATAGCAGACAGCGAGAAGATCACAGGGAACTATCGTCCCCATTACCCCCAGCTTCAGTTCTCAGGCAGCCTCCTCAGCAAAGGGATGGATTCTGTCGTAGAAAAACTCTCAACACTTGATGGCGCAGTTATCTTTACTCCTGATGGCGTGTTGTTAGCATATGGCTCAAGGATAATGAAATCCGAGACGCTTCTGGGTTACGGGACAAAGCATGCAGCAGCCAAAGGAATTACTTCTTTTGATAAGAGCGCTACGGCTGTACTTGTTTCCGAAGAGAGCGGGTGGATAAAGGTCTTTCAGAAGGGTGAGATCGTGCTTGAGACCGATTCTGTGGATATAGAGCCATCTACGCTCGAAAAAATATCAAGCTTTCTCACGAACAAGGATATGGCTCTCCTTGCAAGCGCAGGGATAGCGGCGGCAACAATAGGGGCTCCGGCTGTACTTGTCGTAGGCGGAGCATATCTGGTAGTAAAGACGGCGGGAGAAGTTATATCTTCAGCTTTGAAGAAAGAAAAGCCAAGATAATATGATTCATTTCACAAAACTGCACGGTAACGGGAACGATTTTATTCTCATAGACGAATACAGGGAAGAAATAATACCTGATGGCGGAAAGTCAGCCTTTGCGGTAAAATATTGTGATCGCAGATTCGGTATAGGGGCAGATGGTGTCCTATATCTTGAAGTCTCGGATAATGCGGACATCGGGATGAGGATATTCAATGCCGATGGATCCGAGGCAGAGATGTGCGGGAATGGGATCAGATGTTTGGTAAAGTACGCACTCGATAAGGGTTATATAAAAGAGGCAGCCAGGGTGGAAACCCTTGCAGGAGTACTTTCTATAACTTCGCGTGTTGCGGATGGTACCTGGATAACGGTAAATATGGGTAGGCCTGAATTTGCGAGGGAAAAGCTTCCCGCAAAAGGGACAGGTGAGTTCATCCGGGTGAGCATGTATGGGTATGAGGTCTCTGCTGTGAATACGGGGGTGCCTCATGCTGTTATTTTTGTGGATTCACTGGATGACAGGTTGCTCGCTGATGCCCCCAAGATCCGCCGCGATCCTGTGTTCCTTAAGGGAACGAACGTGAATTTTGCACGTGTTGATTCAAAGAATGAGATCACCGTGCGCACGTATGAGCGTGGTGTTGAAGGCGAAACACTGAGCTGCGGCACAGGTTCTGTGGCATGCGCGGCTGTAGCGCACAGGCTGGGAAAGACCGGGGACATGGTAAAGGTAAATACAAAGGGCGGGGAACTTGTGATCACCATAAAGGATGATGCTGCCTTTATGGAAGGACAGGCTGAACGCGTTTTTGAAGGCTTGATTTGATATTTGACAGTATCAAAAAACATAGTGGAGGCACATGGTGGTAAGATATGGGCGGAAAGTAAAAATAGGGGTAGCACATTTCATGTTTTGTTGCTGAAAAGGAGATTTAATGGATAAAGATGCTTCGAATAAAACAGTTCTTATAGTTGATGATGAACCCGACACACTTGAACTTGTTAAACTTGTACTTGAGAGTGGAGGATTTAAAACTGTTTTGGCTGCATGTTTAAAAGCCGATCGACCAAAAATTAAATAATCAATACAGTAACAATGGTGAAAATTATGGCGGAATCAAAATTTGTAATCCCGTTCTATACAGAAGAACGATGGCAAAACTGGATAAACAAAGTCAAAGAAAGCGGTTTCAAGATCGATGACCAGGAGAAAGGGGCGATTTTTGTTTATATGGAAGATGACGTCGTGCTTGCCTGTCTTAAGATAACTGCGAAATATGATAAGAACACAATGTCAAAAAATGATGCTCTGGGGCACATTTCTAAAATAAAGGAGATCGTCCTTAAAAAGATAGAACCCATAAATGAGGATATTGATATCATGCTGGTATCGACGCAACTCTCCTTGATGGGGGTTTTTGCCTCATGTGAATGCTATGTGGAGAAGGCATTTGAAAAGACCGGTTCATTTGGCAAATTAATAAAGGGCGCCCTGGAGGCGGAAAAAGAGGATAATATGGGGGCTGCAATGGGAAATATTGCAGAGATCGGCGCTAATATCCTTGCTGGCAAGAAGTTGAAGGAAAAAGACCTTGAGGATCTCCCGGAAGGACTTGTCGCAGAATGGCTGGACGGGATAGATTCCATAAGTGCTGCCATGGTGGGCGACACAAGTTATAAAGATGACGAACCTGATGAAGGGAATTAGACGTTTTGGGA
>JBDROC010000180.1:0-2983 GCA_043810475.1 Methanobacteriota archaeon
GTCTTTTACCAGTTCGCGTTCAATCAGCTTTGATCCTGCTTCCCCCTTCCAGTGAGGATTCCATTCAACCAGGATCTCTTTGTTCATAGATTCTATTATGGTCGAATGAAGTATATAAATCTCTCGATTACAATCGAGTGTATCAACTTCAAACCTCTTGAGAATGGATGGGATGTCGTGGAGAAATATATTTCTGAACAGCATACGCATGAATACAATAGAGAGAAATAATAGATATTTCAGCTACAGGCCCCGTACTATTTTGTCCGGGATATACCGGTGACTTTCATCTCAGTCAGTCTTCTGTTTGCGGTCACAAAGTATTCTACTTCGCCAGCAAAGTAGCTGCAAATATGGGGTAAGTCATCAATGTCTGCTACAAAGCTCTTCCATTCGTCAACAAAAACGCTCCACTCGAAAGTATTACATCATCATTCCGGGAGGCATTCCGCCCATCCCACCCATTCCGCCGCATGGAGCGCCTCCTGCGCCACAGCTTCCGCCAGAACTGCCAGCTGTTGCAGCAAGCACGTCATCGATCCTCAATATCATAATGGCAGCTTCTGTCGCTGAATATATCGCCTGCGTCTTAACCCGAAGAGGCTCGATCACACCATTTTCCCACATGTTCTCGACTTTGCCAGAATACACATTGAGCCCGCCGTCCTTGTTACCGCTTTCGTGCTCGCTCCTGAGTTCTGCTATCTTATCGATCGGGTCAAGACCTGCATTCTCAGCCAGTGTTCTGGGGATGACCTCCATCGCCTTTGCGAATTTTATCACAGCCAGTTGTTCTCTTCCTTTCAGTGTTGAAGCATACTCATTCAACCTCAGTGAGAGTTCAATCTCAGGTGAACCTGCTCCTGCGACAAGCTTTTCGTCTTCGATAGCCACACCCACAACTCTTAACGCGTCTTCAAGAGCGCGTTCTGTACTGTCCACTACATGCTCTGTTCCGCCGTGGATAAGTATTGATACCGCTCTCGGATTGCTGCAGTCTGTGATGTAGAGCATCTTGTCCTCGCTCTTTCCTTTTATTTCCACAAGACCTGCGCTTCCTATATCTGATGCGTCAAAATCATCCACGCTTGTAATGAGGTTCCCTCCTACGGCCCGAGCCACTTTTTCGATGTCCTTTTTCTCGACGCGCTCAACTGCAAGGATATTGGCTTTTGCAAGGAAGTACTGGGCGATATCTTCTATGCCCAGCTGGCAGAAA
Source organism: Methanobacteriota archaeon (assembly GCA_043810475.1). GTDB lineage: Archaea > Halobacteriota > Methanosarcinia > Methanosarcinales > Methanoperedenaceae > Methanoperedens. The sequence goes on from JBDROC010000180.1 coordinate 1,220, forward strand.
ACCACGTTCGCTCCAGTTGCTGCTATCCTGTCAACGATATCCTTCACGATCTGCTCTTCCCGGTCAAGATAATTCTGAAGCTCACCTGGCGAAGTTATCTTGATCTCGGCTTCAAGCTCCATCTTGCTGAATTCTATCGGTCTTGTAATAAGAGCTATTTTCGCATTTTTTACTCTGGTGGGCATATTGGTCTGTGCCCTGTCCTTGTTAAGCACGATGCCATTGATCAGTTCGCTGTCATCCAGGCTTTTTCCAACTTTTTTCTCGATCTTGATATTATCAATGTCAACAGACTTTTTTCCATCTTCTTCATCCACTATTGCCCTTATCGCTGATACGACGATCTGAGCCAGTTTTTCCTTAGAGCTTTCTGCGCCTTTTCCTGTCATCGCAGTCTGTGCAATATTAAGTAGAGCGGCTTCATCATCCTCTGTGATCGTGTGTGTTATATCCTTTAGAAGCTCAATGGCTTTTTCTGAAGCCATTCTGTAGCCTGTTGCGATATTTGTAGGGTGAACATCCTGGTTCAGTAATTCTTCTGCCTGTTCAAGCAGTTCTCCTGCAAGCACAGCAGCCGTGGTGGTGCCATCACCCACTTCATCGTCCATCGTCTTTGCCACTTCCACAAGCATTTTTGCTGCAGGATGTTCGATATCCATTTCTTTCAATATGGTTACGCCGTCATTCGTGATGGTGATGCTGCCTCCCACGAGCATCTTATCCATGCCATTTGGTCCAAGGGTAGTCCTTACCGCTGCAGCGATAGCTTTTGCCGCCATGATATTATTGTTACGGGCTTCTTTTCCCCGAGTTCGCTCGGTTCCTTCTCTCAAAATTATGATAGGCTGTCCGCCAAGTTGTGCTGCCATAAACGTTATCCTCCGATTTTATATAAGTATATTCCATTCCCAAGAATTGTATAAATATATAATTATTATACAATGACGGGTCTTGATTTTGAGCAAATCAATGTTTGAAGTTCTATATATATTTAACGCTAAGGCTTTTTATATGAAAATAGCAAGCATTATATTTGTTGTCAGCAATTATATTTTATGTACGCTTCAGAACCCGAAACAATGAAGGGATCTATTTTCTTTCTTGCGTTATTGCTTTTAGTTAATACTGTCTCAGCCGCAGAAAATGCAAGTGTGGTGCTGCATGGTGAAAAAACTGATGCGGTTCTTGGGGAAGACATTATACTAAAACTATCAGCGGTCAATATTATTACAAAACCAGTGATGACGGTGCATGTAATTCTAATTCCTCCATCAGGGATGTCTGTGACTTCATCGTAATTCGTTACTTCAGGCGCTGGACAATTCACTTCAACATTCAAGATTAATCCTGGCGCAGGGAAAGATATTGAGGTCAGAATAAAGACAAATCAGGCAGGCGATTTTAATGTTACAGGATGGGTAATATATTATTTCGGTGATGATGAGTCGAATCTTAGCGATTATGCATGGTTTTATTACAATGCATATGGCGCTACCCATGAGGTAGGTCAAAAAAAGCCTAATCCTTGGGATCTTTATGACATACATGGCAATGTCAGGGAATTGGTTCTGGATAAATGGCATGATAATTATATAGGCGCACCCACGGATGGAAGTGCATGGGAAAGAGGAAATAGCTCAAGCCATGTCCATCGCGGCGGCGGCATGAGAAATCCTGCCGATAACTGCCGATCGGCAGATCGCAGTTTCTTCCGCATCGATGATCGTGAAGACTACGTGGGCTTCCGCCTTGTGAGGGATGTAT
>JBDROC010000181.1:0-4736 GCA_043810475.1 Methanobacteriota archaeon
GCCAATTTTCACTAATTCAAGTTACGATTTCACTTGCAATTATTGATATTCTTTCTTCAATTATGATATGCAATTTCTGTTCAAAAACTAATTGGGAATATAAATGTGATGGTTGCAGTCTTCCTAATTTCATTGTAAATATTATTGGTATTGACAAAGATAATCCAGCCGGAGGAAGTGATACCCAATTTGGAACAAATAATGGAGGAGGACCATGTAGAGATGGTGATACCAGAGCATGTGATAACCATGATAGATGTTACCAGACCTGTGGATCAAACCGCTTACGATGTGATACAAATATGTTATCAGATATGATGAATACTTGTCTCAGTTCAAGTGAACCGTGGTACATAAAATCGGTTTGCATAGATTGGGCAATTATCTATTATCAAGGACTTAGGTTCGGAGGATTGGTTGCTTATGCTCAAAGACAATCAGAGGTATGCAGTTGCAGGATATTTTGATCTGGATAATGATGGCTGTAGATTGATGTATTCGTTTGCGAGGATTGTACCGATCAGAAAGCGCTGAGAGAGTGATATACCAATTTTGCCCTTGAGGGTCTCCTTGGCCGATGGATATGCGGCGCTGCTTTCGGATGGTGAGAGGAATGCGGAGGAGGACAACGCCAGCCGGAGGGATTTTCCAGACAGCAAAGGTTGCGTCGGATAATCGCTTTCGGAATGGATTCTTATTAGTCCTCTGCTGGAGGTTATCTTGTTCCCCTGCCCCCTCCCGATGGATGTGCGGCGCTGCTTTCAGATGGCGAGCGGAAAGCGGAGGAGGACAGCGCCGGCCGGAGGTTTTTCCACAATACGATGTCGTTTTCGATGACTCAATCGAATTGCCGCAGGGGGCGCAGCCCGACACGGAAGCAGTGTCCAAGGAACCCGCTGCTCTCGATACATAGAACCCCGCCACCTATCAATTGGAACGGGGAGCTGGACATCGGGTAGAATCCAGTCAGCTGCATCCGTATGAATATTCGTGTAACCATACTAATCTTCAGAGAGGGTATTATGAATAGAACACTTAAGCCCGTTAAGGTGAGTCCAAGGCAGACGCAATCGTTGGTTTATATAAACCACTTATGATGTTGGTTTACCATCTTGACATAATGGTTACAAGGATTCACCATTCCTTGTCAAAACGATGTGTGGAGATAGGAGTATAAAGAATTTTTAGATGCTCCGATCGGGATTTGAACCCGAGTCACTGGCTGTCTTTATTTTAGCACATGACACGCTTAAAACTTGAAAGGCCAGAATGATTGGCCGACTACACTATCGGAGCGCCGGAGGCTTAATAGAACACGACTGTATTTAATGGTTTGGTAGGGAAAGTATAATATTCATCTGAATTATTCAGGTACTTATAATGGTGAAGGATTCAATAGGCGTAATATTTGGAAAAACCGAATCTCTAAGTTTCAAGTTCGCGGTATCAGACAGCACGGCAACAAAGAGGTCTGATTATGTCAAGGTCTGGCACGAAGTGGATGGCTGGACGCTGGCTCAGGTAGCCTCCATCACCAAGTCAAGCGAAGGCTTCTCCATCGAACAAGCCGTGGATGTGGCTGAAGGGGCTTCAAAGGTCGTGGATATGGACCAGCAGATCATCGCTGAAGCGGCAGTGATAGGCGGAAGGGACAAACACGGGGCGCTTCGCGTACCTAAATCCCCATTCAGTCCCGGAGATAAGGTCTTCAAGGCTGACGAGATGCTCATAAAACAGACCCTCGGACTTATGCGCGGGGATGTGTACATCGGGCTGCTTGAGGGGCAAAACATTAGGGTCAACCTCGACGCCAACAACCTTGTGCAGAAGCACTGCAGCATACTTGCCAAGACAGGTGCCGGAAAATCTTATACCAGCGGTGTGATACTGGAAGAGCTTCTGGAAAAGGACGTTCCCCTGCTGATAATAGACCCTCACGGGGAATACGGTACCTTGAAATTTCCCAACCAGGAGAAACCAGGGATGTTCGAAAGATACGGGATTTCGCCGAAAGGTTACGGGGACAGGGTGACAATATATACGCCAGCCAGTAAGACGCTTAACCCGTCAGCAGACTTACTCTTCAGGCTAAACGGTATCAACCTAGGAGTAAAAGACCTGATGCAGTTCTTTTCGGATGAACACTCTCAGAACCAGACAGGTATACTCTTTGAGGCTGTATCGAAACTCAAGGTTGAAAAAACAAAATATACTATCGAAGATATTATTTTTGAGGTCGGGCAGAATAAAAGCAAGATAAAATGGAATGTGATCAGCAAGCTTGAGACGTTAAAAGAAACAGGCATATTATCTGATAAAGCCACAACTATTTCTGACCTTGTCCAGGACGGCAGGGCATCGATAATCGATATGAAGGGCGTAAATCCTGACCTTCAGGCATTGATAGTCGCAAAGCTTTGTGGGGACCTGTTCGAAGCGAGAAAGCTCAATACTGTGCCCCCTTGCATGCTGGTGCTTGAAGAAGCACACAATTTTTGTCCTGAAAAAGGGTTCGGGGGAACAGTTAGCTCTGATATTCTTCGTACCATAGCATCGGAAGGAAGGAAATTCGGTCTCGGCCTCATGGTAGTTTCACAGCGACCTGCCCGTGTGGATAAGAACATCCTTTCTCAGTGCAATACCCAGATAATAATGAAAGTGACCAACCCCAACGACCTTCAAGCTATCAGCAAAGGCCTTGAGGGCATAAGTTCAGAAGTTGTTGATGATATCAAGCGTCTCTCTCCTGGGGTTGCGATGATCGTCAGCACCTACATAGAACGACCTGTGCTTGTGGATATCAGGGTTCGCAAAAGCAAGCATGGTGGTGCAAGCGTCCCAGTCGTTAAACCGCCTATTTCGACAAAGATAAATATCGAAGTTCCCGAAAGCATAGATACTGCAAAGGAGATAATCGGGGAACAAAAGACAATTGAGGGTATGGAAAAAAAGGTAGAAAATAAGCCAGAAAAAATAATAGAGGAACCAAAAAAGGAAACGCCAAAGAAAAAAAGGCAAAAGGATGATATAAGTCTGTACGCTAAAATGTTCGGTTCGAGGAAGAAATGACGACCCTGATGGAAAAAGCGCATGCTGGATTGGTGACCAATGAAATAAAGCGCGTCGCTGTTAATGAAGGAGTAGATGCCGATGATGTCAGGAAATACCTCGCTCTCGGGCATATCGTGATACCAAAAAGCATCAACAGCAACTCTCATCCGGTGGGAATCGGTAAATTGATGAGGACCAAGATTAACGCCAACATCGGAACTTCGAGGGATTATGTTGATATCGAGGCAGAGGTCAGAAAAGCGATAACAGCAGAAAAATACGGCGCTGATACGATTATGGATCTCTCAACGGGTGGCGACCTCGACCTTGTGCGAAATAGGATAATTGACGCTGTTAATATCCCGGTGGGTTCTGTTCCCATTTACCAGGCGGTTGAAAAGGGTATAGAAGCAATGACATCGGATGATATGTTCAATGCGGTACGCAATCATGCAAAAGACGGTATTGATTTCGTGACCATTCATGCTGGTGTGAACCATGAATCTTTCAAGCGCCTTAAGAACAGCGACAGGATACTCGATGTTGTTAGCCGGGGCGGCGCATTGACCCTGTCATGGATAAAACATAATTACGAGGAGAACCCTTTTTATGCGGAATACGATTACCTGCTTGAACTTGCGCGCGAGTACGAGTTGACCATCAGCCTCGGGGACGGCATGCGTCCGGGGTGCATAAATGATGCTTCAGACAGAGCCAAATTCGAGGAGTTCATCCAGCTTGGAGAACTTGTGAAAAGGGCGCGAGCCGCAGGAGTACAGACTCTTGTTGAGGGACCAGGGCACGTTCCCATAGACGAGATCGGACTTTCCGTAACAGCGATGAAACACCTCACTGAAAATGCACCGCTTTATCTTCTCGGTCCACTTGTGACAGATATCGCACCAGGGTATGACCATATCACAGCAGCCATAGGGGGCGCAGTGGCTGGAATGCATGGAGCTGATTTCCTGTGCATGACAACACCTGCTGAACACCTGGCACTTCCTGATGAAGATGATATCAGGGAAGGCACGATCGTCACAAGGATCGCAGCCCATGCGGCAGATCTGACAAAGGATGGTGTCAGTGAGAGGGCCCGGGCGGTTGATAGGGCGATGGCGCTTGCACGAAAAGAGCTTGACTGGAATAAGCAATTCAGACTTGCGATCGATAGTGAGAAAGCGAAAAAGATCCATGCAAGGAGCAAGAACGTAGATACATGCAGCATGTGTGGTGAGCTTTGCTCGATAAAGATGATGAGGGAAGTAATGGGGAAGAAGTGAATTTAACGATAATAACTCAATTATAATAATTTAAATCATGGAAGAACGAATTATTGCCCCAACTTCGCAGACGGACGAAATCGAAGAAATCCCGATCCGTCCAGCCAGTCTCGACGAATTTATCGGGCAGACTTCACTCAAGGAAGCCCTTAAAATATTCATTGAAGCTTCAAGAAAAAGGGATGAGCCACTTGACCACATACTTCTTTCAGGACCTCCGGGGCTGGGAAAAACTACACTTGCTCATATCATAGCGCATGAGATGGGTACGGACATCAAAGCCACTTCCGGACCCGTGCTTGAACGCCCCGGTGACCTTGCCGCAATGCTTACAGTGCTGAAAAAGGGTGATGTCCTCTTTATCGATGAGATACACCGCCTTAATCATGTCATAGAAGAGGT
>JBDROC010000182.1:0-5000 GCA_043810475.1 Methanobacteriota archaeon
CTGGATTTGTTTCATTCTTTCGTAAAAGGGCTCAAGGTCGACAACCAGGTCTTTTATCACGTCAAAATGATTAAGCGGATCAATGATGATAGCACTACCAGCCATCTGTTTTGTTATCTTTGTTCTGCACGCCAGACATCCCCTTTTGTCCACCCTGAGTGCGCATGATCCACATATCGCAGATCTGCAGCCCTGTCTGAAAGAAAGACTGCTGTCAATATTTTCTTTTATATAGTTCAGGGCATTAAGGACCGTAAGTCCCTGCTTCCAGAGCACGGAGTATGTTTCATAATGCGGTTTTCCTTCCTTTGCCGGGTCATATCTGAATATAGATAATTTTATTTCTTCTATTTCCATTTCTCAATAATCTCTCTTTGCCGGTTCAAATAGTGTTATCCTTACTGGCTGATAGCTGACAAGCGGTTTTCCGTCCTTCCTGGTGATAATAGTGTGCTTTAGCCAGTTTTTATCATCCCTGTTTGAAAAGTCAGTTCTGAAGTGACTTCCTCTACTCTCTTTTCGAAGCAATGCGCCAAGTGTTATAAGCTCGGCATTATCCAGAATGAAACCAAGCTCTATTGCCTGCATCAATTCTGTATTGAAGAACCTGCTTTCATCCTTAACTCTTACATTCGAATATCTCTCCTTCAAAGCTCTTATGATTATCAAAGCCTGTTCCATATCCAACTCATTTCTGAATATTCCTGCCTTCTCCTTCATAACTTTCTGCAGTTCCTTTCTTATTTCTGTGGCTGACTCACTTCCGTTCCTGAAAAGGAAATCTATTTTCTTCTTTTCAACTTCGATAGATTTCTCCGGGATATCAAACATTTTCTGCTTACTGAGATATTCCAGCGCTCTTGATCCAGCTATTTTCCCGAACACAAGAGTTTCTGCCAGGGAATTGCCACCAAGCCTGTTGGCTCCATGAACGGAAACGCAGGCACATTCTCCACATGCGAACAATCCGCTTATTGAACTTTCTGCGCTATTGTTCGTTCTGATTCCCCCCATCGTATAGTGCTGTCCTGGATGCACAGGGACACATGTTTCTGCTGCATTAATATTCGCAAAATCCTTTGCAAGGTTATATACCTGCGGCAGCTTTGATACAAGCTTCTCTCTGCCGAGCTGTCTCAAATCCAGAAAAATAAACTCTTCTCCCTTTATGCCAGAACCTCGTCCCTGGTCTATCTCACTTTGAATACTCCTCACAACGATGTCTCTGGGTGCGAGTTCTTTCATCTCGGGGGCATATTTTTCCATAAATCTCTCATTCTTTGCATTCAGCAACAAACCGCCTTCACCCCTGGCAGCTTCAGATATGAGTATGTTTGTTCCAACAAGAGTTGTGGGGTGGAACTGGACAAATTCCATATCACAGATCGAAGCTCCTGCTCTATATGCCATTGATATTCCGTCGCCTGTGCACTGGTATGAATTGGTTGTTCGTTCATAAACCCTTCCGCTGCCGCCTGTAGCTAGAATAACCGCTTTTGATCTGAAGTATGCAATGTCGCCGTTTTTCAAGTTTATTGCAACTGCCCCTTTGCATCTATTTTCTTCAACTATCAGGGAGGTCGATATCCATTCTTCATAGACCCTGACATTGTTCTTTATCATCTGCTCATATAATGTATTAAGAATCTCATGACCTGTGGCATCACCAGCATAGCAGGTTCTTGGAAAGGTCCCGCCGCCAAAAGGTCTCTGTGCCAGTTTGCCATTTGGCAGCCTGTCAAAGATCGCTCCGAAAGAATCTATTTCCACAACACTCGAAATGATGTTCTTGCACAGTATTTCCACAGAATCCTGATCTGCAAGATAATCCGAACCTTTGATCGTGTCAAAAGCATGTTTATTCCAGTCGTCTGGAACTACATTTCCAAAAGCTGCATTTATTCCACCCTGAGCAGCTACCGAATGGCTTCTGAGAGGATGCACCTTCGAAATAATTGCTGTATCTGAGCTCCGGGAAGCCTCAAGAGCAGCCATTTGGCCTGCCAATCCTGCCCCTATGATTATAATATCATGAGTTATTGTTTCCATGTCAACCTGCATTTTTTCCTCAGTCTTTCCAGAATTTCATTCACGACTTCTATTCCCAGTTCCAGTTGGAGCCTGGGTTCAAAAAAGTTCCAGAAGATATTCTTATAAGATTCATGCCCCGTAAACATATTCCATTGAATATCATCAAGATGCTGATGCCCCTTTCGCTCATCTTTTCGTGCGATGTCCATATGAGCTATTGACAGTATTTCATGAGAGGATATAATATGATTTAATTTGAAAAGCATCCGGCCATAAAGATTTTCAGTTATAAACATTTTCTTGCACAGGGGATAATAATATTTCTCAAAAGCTTCCTTTGAAATTCCAGATTCGAATACTACTCTGGCAGCAATCTGTGCTGAAATAAACGAAGATTCCAGGCCGTTCTTATAATACCTTGAGTATCCGGCATCGCCGATTATCAGCATGCGATCTGAAAATGGATTTTTTGCATTTGTGATAGGAATCTGTGTACAACACTGGCAGCAAATTTTTGGATTTTCTGGCAGCATCTTGGAAATTATGGAATCTGATAAAAGATTGCGAAGCATATTCATTTTAGCGTCTTTACCAACTATTCCGATTGTTAAAAATCGCTTCTTAGGAATTATGATCCCATAATCAATACCGTGTATTCCAAAAGAATAAATATAGATCGTATTTTTAATAAATTTCTCTATATACGCTTCCCCACAATCGATTTCAATGAGACATGATTTTGTGGTCTCAGGAGGCATGTAACCTGTCTCCCGGAATTTTTTTATTATAGGGCTTCTGATTCCAAATGCTCCGACAAGAAGATCGACCTGATGTAAACCGTGACTATTTTCTACTGTAATTTTTCCCCTTTCATTCTGTGGAAAGATCACATTCCTTATCGTCTCCTGCACTACTCTTGCGCCCATTTTTTTCGCATGTTCAAGCAAAAATCCGTCAAAACCCCCGGAAAGAGGTGAGCAAAAAGGCCCGTTTCCACGAAACATAGTTACAATATCATCAACCCTGGTCTTCTTTTTCACATATAATTCGCCACCTTTTGAAGTGAAATGATAACCATCAATATTCTGCATGATCAGTTCTTCCGGCATCACTATATGGGCATGCTTAAGTTTTTCATTCAGTCGCTCGTTAACCACACCAACACAACCCTTGCACCCCTTTGGACCGGCATCTGAAAATTGCCTGTTGGAATAGATGGTTACATTGACATCAATTCCACGCTTGCTGGCGTATTCACAGGCAAATCTGGCAAACAGGCTTCCTGCAGGTCCCCCACCAATTATCGCAATTTCAGAGCCATTTGTGATATTAAGTTCATTCTTGGTTTTTGCCATTATTGATAAGTAATTGTCTATATAATATATATCAATGTACATTTCCATTCTGGATATGATATGTTATAGTTGATTACATACTATGTATTCGGTTTTTGATTATTAAGAAAGTTAATAGCATCTTAACTTTATCCGCATGCAAGAGCTATGGAGTATGTTTCCTCCATCTCCTCTTCTGAAGTGATCCCAACGGCTATTGAATCTGCATACCTGTAGATATATTTGAAAACAGACTTTTCCGGAGAAAGTTTTCCTGCAGCGAGGGGCTTGATCGCGATAACTGCCTTCCGTGTTCGTTCAAGAGCCTTTAGCGTGCTTTCAATATCTGGTTCCATTCCATAACCTACAGTATTCACCGGCGCAAGATATGCCTCAAATCCCAGTTCATCAAGCAAGGGAATCGTAGAACCTGGTGAATGTGTAGAAGCTGCAGGCTTTGCTCCAGCATCCCTTATCATATCAATCCACTCATTTAGCCTGGAATCATTCTCATCGCAAAACTGAGCATGCACAGAAACGAACTCAGGCTCAAGCACTGAAACAAGATCAAGATTGGTGGCAAAATCTCCTCTGGGAATCGTGACTGCAACGAAGAAATCTCCAGATATCTCTTGCGCTTTCATTAACGCCGCGACCAGAGGTTGATACCCGACGAGCTGAACAGCCTTAACTCCCAGGGTGGCTGAATGTACAAAAAGTCGGGTCATATTATCAGGATTGTCAAAAAACCGCCTGCGGTAATCCAGAAACTTTGAGCCAAATTGACCTGCGCCTATGAATGGAGAAGTGCCCAGCATCAACCCGGGTAGATCTGACATATTGCCTCGCTTATGCATGTTTTTCCTGCCATCTGGTGGTTTCGAAAAGTCGCAATAGTACATCCTGCGGTATGACTACATCCCCTTTTTTCTTATTGAGAAGAATCCATGAATTCAGAGAACTGCATATCGTTAAGACCTGTCTGTTGTTATCCACGTTCAAAGCAATGAGGTCAGCTACTTCATCGCGGTTTATGATCTTCAGATCGTAAATCTGCTCGATCATCATCAATTGTGCTTTTGCCTGTTCAATGATTTCGTTCATGGTAAACAACATATCCCATCTGCATTGTACATTCTGGAATAATATAATCTTTCTGAATGTCCCAAGATGGATAATCAGGTTTGTGATTCAAATTTTATTCTTTTAAAAGCATTTTCCAAAATTACATCCAAATTATGATCATATCAAACACTCTCATGTAAAAATCAGAAAATAGGGAAAATCCCTAAATAGTATCAACACTAAAAATTCGTATAATTGCGAATAATCAACAGAGGTGATAAGCATGTGCAGTGTTGGCGATATGTTTGATGTAGATATTTCAGGTGATGCTACAATGAGTGAATATGTATGTAGTGATTGTGGAAAGGAATTCAAGGGAATAGGAAAGAACCTTCGCTGTCCTAAATGCCATTCCTTGAAAGTGTCTATAAAATAAAACTTGGAATCCGTCATTGGGAGTATGATAAAGTATGGGAGATAAAAAGATAAACTGCATTGATTGTTACAAAGATTTCATTTTCACAGAAAGTGAGCAACAATTCTTTGAAGAGAAGGGATACAGTGAACCAA
>JBDROC010000183.1:0-2875 GCA_043810475.1 Methanobacteriota archaeon
CCTGTGACCCAGGCAAGGGAATACGGCGGACAGGAACGCAAATTGGTGCAGTTCGGTACAATGACCGAATCAGTTCACGAAGAACTGACAAAAAAAGTAAATTCAGAATATACCAATGTTGAGATAAGGCAAATGGGAGAAGTGATCAGCAAACCCCTTCAGGAACAGGCGGTCCGTGCAATTATTTTATCTTTTCTGGGGATGGCAATCGTAGTATATATAATTTTCAGGACGTTCATTCCCTCCCTGGCTGTAGTGATTTCGGCTTTTGCTGATATCGCTTTCGCAGCTGCTATGATGAATGTGTTCGGAGTGGTCCTGTCTCTTGGTACTGTGGCAGGTCTCCTGATGCTTATTGGTTATTCAGTTGATACTGACATCCTTTTGACTACACGGCTTCTTAAGCGTAAGGGAGAACTTAATGAAAAGATAAAAGGAGCTATGAAAACAGGATTAACAATGACAATGACAACACTCGCTGCCCTTGTTGCACTGTATTTAGTATCATCCGGTTCTTATATTATTTCTTCATTTACCCGCATCGATATTATCAGGGATATTTCAATGGTGCTTATTTTCGGTCTGATCGCGGATATCGTGAACACGTGGACTACTAACCTTGGCATCCTTAAGTGGTACATGGAGAAAGGTAAGGTAAAGGAGAAACAGATTGAAAAACCCAAAAAGATGAGGCAAACAGCATGAACGACCAGGAGCCTTTTTACAAAAACGCACGGGTAATATTGTTCATAGCAGTGATCCTTGGTTCGCTTGTAGCCATAATGCCCTCATATTCTAATGGAGAATTCCAGACCAATCTTAAGTACGGTCTTGACCTTGAAGGCGGTTCCTGGCTGCAGTTGCAGCTTCAGGGGGTTGTGGCGCAGGTGGATGCGGATAAAGGGAAGATAGTACAGGCAGATTTCGGAAGACTTCTCAATGACCCTGCAATAAGGATTGATGAAGATGCAGAGGGATCAGTCACATTCACTACAACTAAGGACACAGATAAGAAGACAATAGACGCTATGGGATACGGTATTTCAACGGTTTCAAAAGGCGCTGACGGCGGGACAAGAATTACGCTGCAAACCAGCAAAGAATATTTGATCAAGAAATATCTGGAGAACAGCCTGAACGCAGAGGTAGTTCTTATCATGGGCAGGTTTATCACAGTTGAAATAAGAAAAGCTGTGACGCAGGAGGAAGTAGAAAACTCCTTAAAACAGGTGGATGGAAAAGTGATCCCGCCTTTCAGGGTAGGCGTCAGCGCTGAAACGAGTGATTTAACTAAAAAAATTCTTGAAGATAAATTGAACACCGCCGGGTTCAAAGAAATCCCGATCAGGACTGTAGGGGATAACTATATTATGGTAGATCTTGCCGGCATGGACATGACAACAGCACGGGATATCGCTGCCAAACCCGGAAAATTCGAGATAAGGATACAGGTGCAGGGAAATGAGACAGTTCATGTTCTCTATGGAACAGAGATCAGAAAAGTAGACCCTATCCAGAAGGAGTACGTGAGAGTAGCGGGAGCTTCGGAAAAAGCTGAAACCTGGGGTGTGCCTTTTGAACTCAGCGACGAGGGCGCGCAGGCTCTGCGTGACGCTGCTATACAGTATGGCGCAGTTACAAACCCTGAGGCTCATTATCTGAGCATGTACCTTGATGATAAACTTGTGTTCGATGCAGCTCTTGCTCGTGATCTTGCAAAGAATATCAAGAGCGTACCCGTGAAGACCCTTGTTGCGAACACGGGTCAGGGCGCTGAAGGAGAGAAGAAGGCAAGAGAACTTCAGATACATTTAAGCGCCGGGGCGTTGCCTGTCAATGTGGAAGTAGTAGGTTCAGGGCAGGTTTCTGCGGATCTTGGAGAGAGGTTCAAGGAACAGGTAGTAATCGCTGGAATAATTGCTCTTATAATTGTAGCCTTTGCCATTTATTTCAGGTACCGGCAACCCAATATCATAATCCCGATGCTTGTTACTTCATTCAGTGAAGTCCTTATCATTCTTGGATTCACTGCCATTGTAGGTTTCCAGCTTGATTTGCCAACGATCACGGGTATCATTGCGGTCATAGGCACAGGTGTTGACCATCTAATAATCATAACTGATGAAGTTCTTGCCGGCGGCGCTATGCCGCCAGATAAGGTGTACAAGTCCAGGCTGACAAAGGCATTCGCTATCATAATGGCAGCCGCTGCCACTGTGATTATAGCCATGTCTCCTCTTCTGATCATGGGCTTTGGCGCTCTGAAGGGATTTGCTGTGATAACCATAATCGGTGTGCTTATCGGTGTTAGTATAGCAAGACCGGCCTATGCCGTGATCATTCAGGGACTGCTCGTAGAAACATCTGATAAGAAATTCGTTGATGAGGATTGATTACCGAAGCTTTTAAATTTTAATCAATCCTTTTAGGCGAAAGTTCGTTGCCTCGGTGGCTCAGCCTGGCAGAGCGAGAGATTTGTAATCTCTAGGTCGAGGGTTCAAATCCCTCCCGGGGCTTCCTGTTTCCACATCTAAAGCCTTCTTTGGAATATATAAGCAGATAAGACAAAGAGGCTAATAGCATGGTTAAGGAAGATATACACGACTTAAAGGGTGTTTTAGATCGGAATTGTGAAAAGTACATACTTCAGCTATTTGAGGAGGATCAGAATGATGTCCGAAGATTTATTGACAATTTATTAGCTGAGAGTATCTCAGCAGGGCGAGTGGTCAAATACTTCTATAGTTTGGTCGTTATTAAAAGACGGCTGAATATGAGTTTCAGGTCGGCAAACGAAGACGATATAAGGCGTTTCATAATAGACCTTGATAAAAGTGATTATTCGGAATGGACGAAACATGATCTCAAGATCATC
>JBDROC010000184.1:0-3221 GCA_043810475.1 Methanobacteriota archaeon
ATCGCAGTTGAACTACCAGAGAAATTCATGCCTGAAATAGAACGCATAGGTTCCCTGATAAAAATCCCTGGAGTCAAACTCGTTGAGCCCGGACTTGTGCACATCACCCTGAAATTTCTCGGGGATATTAATGAGGATAAAGTTGAACCTATCGTCTCAGCGCTGTCTGAGATCAAGTGCAAACCCTTCGAGGCGCGGATAAAAGGCATAGGAGTGTTCCCGAAGCCCTCTTATGTGAGGGTCGTCTGGGTCGGGGCGCATGGGAATTTTGATACTCTGCACCGCGAGGTAGAACGTGTGCTTTCCCCATTCAGATTCGACAAGGGAGGAGATTTTACCCCGCATGCTACCCTTGCCCGCGTAAAACAGCCTGTGAACAGGATCGAACTAATGGAAAAAATAAAAAATATCGGGGATGCTGACCTGGGGACTTTCAGCGTGTCTTCCATAAGCCTGAAGAAGAGCACACTCACGCCCCGCGGTCCAATATATGAGACCCTGAAGGAAATAAAATTATCAGGTTAAATCCTAATCAAGGTCTGCCAGGTCTGGTTTTTTCTTTGGCCTTCCCTCTTTTGCTGCCGCTATGACGTCATCTATGCGAAGTATCAAAGACGCGGCTTCAGTGGCTGATGCTATCGCCTGATTTTTCACACGAAGGGGTTCTATCACGCCGTTCTCCAGCATATTCACTGACTTACCCTCATACACATCAAGACCAGCATATTTATTTCCCTTCTCATGCTGGGTCCGAAGTTGGGCAAGCATATCTATCGCATCCAGTCCGGCATTCTCAGCCAGAGTCTTGGGGATTATCTCCATAGCGCTTGCGAATCTATTTACCGCGAGCTGTTCCCTTCCTGACAGGGTGGATGCGTACTTGTGAAGTCGAAGCGAAAGTTCCATCTCAGGCGACCCGCCGCCTGCTACCAGCTTACCATCCTCGATCGTCACACCAACCACGCGAAGAGCATCATGCATTGCCCTGTTCAGACTTGTCACAACATGCTCAGTCCCTCCCCGCAATAATATCGAATAGGTGTCAGGGTTCTTGCATTCAGTAATGAATATCATCTCGCCATTGCCTACCATTCTCTCTTCCACAAGCCCTGCATGTCCCAGAGTCTCAGGAGTTATCTCGTCCAGGCTCGTGATGATCTTTCCGCCAGTGGCTCTTGATAACTTCAGCAGGTCGTTCTTCTTTACCCTGTGAGTAACGAAAATATCGGCTTTTGCCAGGAAATAGCGCGCAAGGTCGTCAACTCCTTTCTGACAGAACACAGCATTCGCACCGCTTTTTATTACTTTCTCAGAAGCTTCCCGTATTTGCCTTTCTTCCTGTTCGAGGAAAGTGCGTGTCTGTCCTATCCTGTCAATGGAAATCTCGGATTTTGTCTCTGTCTTTCTGACCTCTATAGGTGTAGCAAGTATCGCGATCTTTGCGTCTTCTATCCGAACCGGCATGCTCTGGTGCGTCTTTGTCTTGTCAAGGATAATGCCTGAGATCAGTTCGCTGTCTTCGACGCTTCCTTCTCCACGTCTTTCTATAGAAATATCCTTTATATTCACGGTCTTTTTGCCGTTTTCCTTCTTGACTATTGACTTCACAGCACGGACAGCAAGGTCTGAAAGTTTATCTTTTGAGAATTCAACCCCTTTTCCAGTTAGCGCAGTCCTGGCTATCTTACGAAGATGTTCATCTGTGGCTTCTACGGCAATATCGGATAAGATCTCTCTTGCTCTATGTGAGGCGATCTCATATCCGCTAATGATGGTCGTTGGATGAATTCCCTGTTCCATCAATTCCTGGGCTCCTTTTAATAGTTCACCTGTCAGAACAGCGGCTGTGGTGGTTCCGTCCCCAACCTCATCGTCCTGGGTCTTTGCCACATTTGCCACTATCTTTGCTGCAGGATGTTTGATAGACATCTCTTCAAGAATGGTCGCACCGTCGTTCGTGATGGTAACAAGCCCTGCCGGGTCTGTAAGCATCTTGTCCATACCCCTGGGACCGAGTGTAGTTCTCACTGCTTCCGCGACTGCTCGTGCAGCCATTATGTTCCCGCGTTTTGCTTCTTCTCCACGAGTCCGTTCTGTTCCCTGTTTTAAGATAAATATAGGCTGTCCGCCCATCTGGCCTGTCATAAATTACCTCCTTATAATCATAAATGCAATTACGTATTCGCTTTTTTTCTTGTTTCATGTTTGTGGTTCGATAAAAAGCTTTCGCTCGCTCAGGACTCTACAGTTGAAAACCAATAATGGTTCAGCTATAAAAGATAGATATATATTGATTCAAATAATATCAGATTACGACATGAGTATTGAATTTACCGGAATTAATAAAGATACAGCAGCAGGGGAGATCAACAATTTTCTTAAATCCTTCCCTGAAGGGACTATATTCAAGATGGTGATAAATTCAAAACGTGGCTACCTTCGGGTCAAGATAAAAAACGTCAGCAAGGGCAAATTCAAAAAATGGATTGGAAAACTCAGGATACGAAGGTCAAAAGTTTAGTATATCCAGTTAACAAAAACTATTCAAACATTGCAGACAAACTAACACAGCATGAATAATGAAATAATCGTTGCCATAAGCGGCGCCTCAGGGGTGCAGTACGGGATACGCCTCCTTGAAACCTTAAAAAAAACAAATGGGGTAAAAACCCATTTAGTCCTGTCAGATTCCGCAAAGCAGCTCATCGGGATAGAAACTGAATATCAGGTCAGGGACGTCGAGAAACTTGCCGACCATGTCTATGGGGATGATGATTTCACGGCTCCGATAGCGAGCGGCTCGCACCGGTCAAGGGGCATGATAGTGGCTCCGTGCAGCATGAAGACCCTTTCTTCGATAGCTGTCGGGATGTCGGATACGCTCATCTCACGCGCTGCTGATGTATGCCTGAAAGAGAAACGTCCCCTTGTTCTAATGGTGCGGGAGACCCCTCTTAATCTGATTCATATCGAGAACATGGAAAGGGCAGCAAGAGCAGGTGCATCCATTCTTCCCGCAAGTCCTGCATTCTATCCAAAGCCTACCTCTATTGATGATTTAATTGATTTTATGGCAGGACGCGCTCTTGACCTTCTGGGTATCGAGCATAATCTCTACAAACGGTGGCGTGAATGAATTTGCGGGGATTTTTAGACAAGCTAAGATCTGAAGGGAAACTCAGGGAAGTCAATGAACCCCTCTCGCCGGTATACGAGGTCTC
>JBDROC010000185.1:0-8515 GCA_043810475.1 Methanobacteriota archaeon
AAAAATTATTTAAAAACATCATTAAGATACATAAGAGAGTGGATTATGTAGAGTCTCTTCGTTTAATGAAAGAAGCAGATGTATTAATCTGTGATTACAACTATGTACTTAATGAAAGTATTCGTAATAAGATACTCGAAAGACTTAATACGAGCTTAAGTAACATTATTCTGATCTTTGATGAAGCACATAATATCGAGTCCAGGGCGCGTGATCTGTCATCCTCTAAGCTGACAGAACTCGAAATAAACATAGCAATAAAAGAGGTAGAAGCATACAAAGACACACAGGATGTAGAAACATTCCTGCGCGTGCTTCTTGATACGATACGATCCGCATATAATTTAATGCTTGATAAAAAATTCGGTGAACGTGAGAAAGTTGGGAATGAATGGTATGATCTCAGAATCGATGACCCTAAGGAACGACATGATTTTTTCAGACTCAATTTGTTGAATGCGCTCAGTAAAGCGGGAATAAAAAAATCAGACGAGACCATAGAAAACATTAGGAGGTTTGGACTGAAGATAGACGCATTCTATGAGAACCAGTTCAAGGAAGGAAAAAGCTCTGTCAAGAAAATATGCAGCAGCCTGAGCATTGCAATATTTCTTTCTGATTTTATGACATTATCAAATAATAGAAGTTATTACCCTATCCTTAGCGTGAAAAAGCAGGACGCAGCGATATATGGACAGCTTGAACTATTCAACTGCATCCCGAAAAATGTCACAGCGCCTTTATTTGAAGCAGTCCATGCTGCAATTCTCATGTCAGCTACGCTCACCCCATTTGAGACTATCAAGACTACTCTTGGCATCACGCGCGAAACTTGTGAAATGTCTTTTGGTATGACATTCCCTAAGGATAAACGGCTTACGATCGCTGTATCAGTCCCACCCCTTTTTGCAGAGGACAGGGATAATCCCCAGACAAAAGATATCATCACAAAAGTGTTGACTGATATTATTGAACAATCAGATGGAAATGTCATCATTTTCTTCCCTAGCTCTTTTGAAGCTACCAAGTATAAGAATAGGCTCAAATGCATTGTTCCAATCTATCTTGATGAAGTCGGGGTTTCAGCAAATCCCATTAGGGAGGAATTCTTCATGTTGGGCGAATCGGGAAAGAAGGCTGTCCTCATATCCTATATGCGGGGTACGCTCACGGAAGGCATTAATTATGAGAATGGACGGGGAAGGACTGTGGTCATCGTGGGCGTAGGATACCCTGCATCAAATGACAGAAATCGTGCAGTCCAATATGCCTATGATGCAGAATTCGGGCATGGCTGGGATTACGCTTTTCAAATACCGACCATCCGGAAAGTAAGGCAGGCGTTGGGACGCGTGGTTCGCTCACCCGATGATTATGGCGCAAGAGTACTGCTTGATGGGCGCTATACGTCCAAATCAGCTAAGCGCTTGGGTGAGGATTCCGTTCTTAAATTTTTCTCGGAAGAAGAACGTGCGGAGATAATTGATGTTGAGCCTGAGCGCGTCAAGTATTCGCTTATGAACTTTTTTAATGATATCGAGAAGCAAAACAAGGAAAATTCCAAAATTAAAGTTGAAAATGTAACTCCTTCGAGAAAAGCAGCGCCAATAATTCAAAATGAAACATCTAATAATTATAAAGATAATATAAAGTTAAAAGAAATAATATCTAAAAAAGATCCATTTGAAGAACAGCTAAAAGAAATTGAACTTAAATTAAATGAAAAAACTAAGTTTATTAAAGATTTACGTGATTATTCTAGTAAAAAGGATATAATTGCCAATGATCCAGTGATTGAGAAGCGACGAAAAAAGCAGTATGTAGAAAAGGCAAAAAAATTGAAATTAACTGGTAATGAAAATTTGGCTGAGTTGAAGAGTGTCATCGATATACATGAAAAAGAGGAAAATAATCTTAAACTTGAAAAAATCAAATTATCTCAGATAAAAATGAACTTAAGAGGTCTTTAGATGCGCTTTTTTCATCTATCAAAAAAAGCATTGAATATGTCTAAAAAAGAACAAATATAATTTTTAGGTTCTAAAACTTCATGGCAGATTCCCGCCACTGCAATTGTGGCAATAGCTCTGGTATCGAATGAAAATAAAAGTGCATGAATGTGTAAATATAGTCGAAGGCAATAAATAATGTCTCAAAAAAAGCACTGTGCTGTATGTAATTCAGTAGTAAAGAGGAGCGAAGGCATCTTTTTCAGCCACAGGCTCATCCACAGGAAATGTCTTCCAATTGCAAGAAATATATGGTACCGATTATGACAAAGATGACAAAAATGACAAACTGACAGAGAAGACAAAGATGACGGGAAATCCATTCTATGCAAAAGGTCCTGTAGAGCCGCAATATTTCGCAAACAGAAGAGAATTGCTCGAATTCTTCACAGAAAACGTTACAGATGCCGAAAAACTAATTCTGTTAAAGTGTGCAGAGATCAATAATAGAATTTTTTCCCCATCAGAAATTATGAGTAAATCAATGTCAAAGTTATTAGAACGACTCGCAAAGAAAGAGCTATTGGTCAAAATGGAGAGGGGAAAATATAGCCTGTATCATCCTCTATTCAAAGAATATCTTAAGAATCTTGGTCAGATATAGAAGCAGAAAAGGAGTACATGTTAGAACATGAAAACAATGGAAGAAGCTTACAGCGCCTTAATTAAAGATAAAGAAAAGGACAAATGACATCCACCGAAGAAAAAATAGACCTCGAAAAAATCGTCAATGCCACATTAAAAGAAATCAGCAGCATCGAAGCAATATACCTATTTGGCAGCATCGCAAAAGGAGAAGAGAACAAAAGAAGCGATTACGACATTGCTGTAATAGTAAGGGAATATCCTGAAAAGGATTTAGACAAAATAGCCAGAATAAGATACTCCCTTCTTGGAAAAATAAAAAGACCGCTTGAGATATTGCTCATTGGAATGGATGACCTGGAATATTCTTCACCTTTTCTTTATGAAATATACCATGCAAGCAGGCTTCTTTATGGTACATATATACTGATCAGGTGTAAAAGCGTTGTAGAGAACATAACACCCATCATTGGGGAAGGCAATAAAGTAGGTTATCATGTATGAAAAATTCATTATGAACCGGCTGTCATCCTTTCTTTGCGTCCTTTGCGCCCTCTGCGGTGAATAAAATCACACATCGGATTTTAGGGAAGCGCCGATGCATTAAATCTGCGTTCATCGGCGTTCATCTGTGGTTCCTTTTCGATAGGCAGCTTCAGGCTCGTATTCAGGTGATAGAGGTCAGCGATCACCTTGGGCAGGCGCACTGAGATGCTATTGCCCGACTTGAAAACAGTAGCTTCCACACCTTTCTTCAATGCCTTGAAGTATTTGACTATGTTATCCACATCATCTGGATTGTGACGCCAATACCTGATCATAAAATCATCAACCTAACATTTATTAAGATTCTCCTTGAACATAAGAAATACAACCCAGCAGCCTTTTATTCCCAGCAGGCGGCTGAGAAGATCTTAAAAGGGCTGCTCCTGGCATATAATGAGGCTACATGGGGTCATTCAGTCCTGTCACTTATGCGAAGGTTAGATGAGATAATGGATGTGGATATCAGTGAAATAGAGCAATGCGCCAAAGAGCTTGACAGACATTACATCCCTTCAAGATATCCTGATGCATATCCATCCGGAAGACCGGAGGATTATTATACTGAAAAAATCGCAAAAGAGGCATTAACATGCGCTTTGAAAATAAAAGAATTTGCACAGAACCTGATGTAATAAAAAAAGCCCTGAAGGAATATTGCAGAGAGATTGAAATGAAGTTCAAACCTTCTTGCATTATTCTATATGGCTCAAGGGCTAAAGAAACCTATACAAATCTCAGTGACATAGATATCATAGTGATAAGCAATAACTTTGAAAAGGATTTTTTATCGCGGATCGGAGATTTGATAGATGCCAATACCTCTTCACTTCCAATAGAGCCTCTTGGTTATACTGAAACTGAGTTTGAAACAATGCTTGGGTCATGCAGGATCACCGCACTGGATGCTGTTCGCGAAGGGATACCATTATCAGGTGAGGAATATTTCAATAATTTGAAAAAGAAACTCAATCAACTTGAAAGAATGGGGCTTTATAAAGGCAAAGTTTCATGGCACATTCCCGCCGCCGCGATTGGGTAAAATAATGGACTAATAAAGCATTATATTCAGCTTATTTTATAAACTTTTCAATCAATCAATTATTATGTCAGACCTGTTCCCTTCAGATCATTCAAGAAATTCTCTTCTTTCAGCCCAGAAGCTTGCTGCAGAAAGAGCCGTCATCCGCGATGATTTTGCACCTATCAGGCTGATCGCAGGCGCAGACCAGGCATTCGCTGGAGACATGATGCTCTCAGGTATCGTTGTGCTGGATTACCCTTCGCTTGAAATCATGGAACGCGTTTTTTCGATCGAGCAGGTGAAATTCCCCTACACCCCCACCTTCCTGACATTCTTATGGTGGACGGCGCGGGCATCAATCATCCCCGGCGCGCTGGCATCGCCACTCATGTCGGTGTGGCGCTGGATGTGCCCACTATCGGAATAACAAAAAAACTCCTGTGCGGTTCGGGCGAAGAGCCGGTTGAGGTAGGCGAGGCTTGCTCATTTATATGCGAACGAGGAAAAAAAGATATTTCTTATCTCTTGAAAATGCTTTTTTCCACAAAGTCCACCCAATCCGAAAAACCCTCCCCTGTTTTCAGGCTCATCTTGAGCACTTTTATGCGGGGATTGATAGTACAGGCATCCTTTACCATTTTATCTGCATCTGCATTTACAGCCTCTGCTATATCTATCTTATTTACGATAATCAGGTCTGCCGTACTGAATATCAAAGGATGCTTTTCGACGATGTCGTCCCCCTCGCTAACACTTACGACCACTACTCTTTTGTGTTCGCCAAGTTCGTAATCAGTTGGGCAGATGAGGTTGCCCACGTTCTCGATGAACAACAGATCAAGGGAATCAAGTGGCAGGTCGCCCAGACCATGCTCTACCAGGTGGGCATCGAGATGACATTCTTTTCCTGTGTTAAGTCCAACTGTCGGTACACCGTATTTTTCAAACCTTGCTGCATCAATGCGCGCTATCACGTCCCCGGCAATGGCGCCTATCTTGAACATCTCGCCTAATTCCTGTATCGTTTTCTCTATCAGCAGCGTTTTTCCTGAGCCGATGGCACCCATTATGTTGAATGCTGTCACGCCATGTCTTTCAAGCGTATCGCGGTTGCGGCGGGCTATTCTGGAGTTCATTTTAAGGACATCGTATCCTATAGCTACTTCTTCGGTCGAATGCATGATCACATCATTTTAATTTTTGAAGTATATAATGCTATTCGGAAATCTCACCATAATAAGATATAAATGGACAGACAAATATTATAACATAAAATGGATCTTGAAAAAATAGATTTAAAAATATTAAAAGATGTAATATTTGAGATCGCAAAAAATGATGGTACCATTTTCAATGAGATGGCGAAAATCAAAAAAATGAACTCTGAAATATTTAAAGAGCACATTCTTTTTTTAGAAAATCTGGGTTTGCTTGAATCACAAAATATTGCTATTAAGCTCTCTGCCGGTGAGGGGGTTTTACCCCTTAAATTCAAACAGCGCATTGAAACTTTGCAGAAAATTGCCAGCATACTTGATAATATTGAGTTATCCCTGTTCCTAAAAACACAATTTTATAAAGACAATGTAAATGATTATTGCAGGAATTTAATTAACTCCCTCAAAGAACAGGATCTTTATCCATTGCCTGACCCTGAATATCTGGAATATGCGCTGAAAAACTCACCATCTGTCGTTCGATACTTTTTGGTTGATAACGATATGAATACATTAAAGTCCTTTTATCATCGATGTATCTCATCAACGAACGAAAAAATAACAGACAGGAAAAAACTGGAATTAATGGAAAAATGCCACATGTATCTCATATGGGAAAACGTGATTTTTGGAAAGATCCAGGATGATAAACACAATAATATCCTTGTTGAGCCAGTACCTTATTTTACAGGATATCTACCGATAGCGAAAAAATCATTTGAAAAGTTACTGGAACTGTACAGCAGTAAATAATATATCTTTGTATTTTTCTAAATTAAACGAAAAGCTGAAATGCTTGTAGCCCTATTTAGCCGACTTGTCTGGTGATAATACGTGAAAGTACTTGTAAGTGACCCGATAGCAGAACAGGGAATTGAAATATTAAAAAATGAATTTGATGTGGATATAGCAACGGGTCTTGAACCTTCGGAACTGATAAAACGCATAGGGAATTACGAGGCGCTCATCGTACGCAGCGAGACCCAGGTGACAAAAGACGTCATTAATGCGGGAAAGAAGCTTAAGATCATAGGGCGAGCTGGCGTTGGTGTGGATAATATTGATGTAAATGCTGCAACTGAACGTGGTATTATCGTTGTAAACGCGCCTGAAGGGAACACTATCTCAGCCGCCGAACATACTATCGCCATGATGATGTCAATGTCGAGGAACATACCCCAGGCGAATGCCTCGCTTAAAGGAAAGAAATGGGACCGGAAGAAATTCTTGGGCGTCGAGGTCAGAGGAAAAGTGCTTGGCGTCGTGGGGCTTGGAAGAATAGGGTCAGAAGTTGCAAAGCGGGCGCTGGGGATGGAGATGGTAATACTTGCTTATGACCCGTTCATATCTGCGGAAAGGGCAAAAGACCTTGGTGTGGAGCTTACTACTGTCGAAGACATAGTAAGACGCGCTGATTATATTACTGTACATACACCGCTTACAAAGGAGACAAAAGACCTGATCAGTACTAAGGAATTTGCGATCATGAAAAAAGGTGTGCGCCTCATCAATTGCGCAAGAGGCGGCATCATTAACGAGGAAGCACTTGCAAAAGCGGTCAAGGACGGCATTGTCTGGGGTGCGGCTATCGATGTGTTCACGAAGGAACCACCATTCGAGAACCCATTACTCGAATTAGACTGCGTAATTATGACCCCTCATCTTGGTGCATCGACCGAGGAGGCGCAGATAAATGTGGCTGTCACGGTCGCAGAGCAGATAGTTAATGTGCTGAAAGGTTTGCCTGTGAAGAACGCTATTAACATGCCTTATGTCAAGGCTGAGATCATGCAGATACTTGAACCGTATTTCCCGCTTGCAGAGAAAATGGGAAAACTGGGAACGCAGCTTATCGGAAATTATGAGACGATAGAAATTTCATACTGCGGCGAGATCGCTGACTACAACGTAGCTCCTGTTACTCTTGCGGTGTTAAAAGGGCTGCTTGAACCCATGGTTGGCGCTGGTGTGAATTATGTGAATGCGCCCACTATCGCCAAAGAAAGAAAATTGAAGGTAATAGAGAGTAAATCAAAGACCGTAGTGGGCTATCCGAGCCAGATATCCATAAAATTGAGAAAGAAGGGTGAAGAGAGAATAATCAGCGGCACTGTGATTGGAAAGGAACCAAGGATCGTACAATTGGATGAATACCTCATTGATGTTATCCCATCAGGCTTCATGATTGTTACAAGGATAGAAGACCGTCCCAATATAATAGGTCCTTGTTGCATGATACTCGGAAAGAACGATATCAATATCGCAGGGATGCAGGTTGGAAGAATAAAGGCTGGAGGGGAGGCGATAATGGTGCTCAATATTGACAATGAAGTGGATGACAGTATTCTGGATGAGATAAAAAAGGTTAATGGAATTATAGATGCAAAGCTTGTGATCTTATGAAGAAAATGCAAATTGAGATTTTCTCGTCTGTGGGTTCTGTAGCGTTGTTGATCGTTATAATAATAGTGTCGAAGCTTACATTGCCGATGCCGGGATATGGTTTTACAACCGCTCTGCTGTTTTATGTTATCATAATGTCAATTGTGGGATTGAAGCTTGCAGAAATTCCGGAGAAAAAATAAGGAATGGTCAAGATCATCGTAATCAACAACTACGGTCAATTCTGCCACCTGATCCACCGCGCTGTTCGCGACCTGGAGCAGGAAGTGGAACTTGTGAAAAATACTTCCACGATAGAGGAAATACTTGAAAAAGAACCCGACGGGCTCATTTTAAGCGGCGGACCGACGATTGATCGAGCTGGTAATTGCGCCGGTTACGTGAAAAAACTCGACCTGCCCATACTCGGCATCTGCCTGGGTCACCAGGTGATGGCTCTGGAATACGGCGGTAAAGTGAGGACTGGCTCTGCAGGGGGTTATGCAGCGGTCGAGATAGAGATAGTTGAAGAAGATGATATCTTAAAAGGTCTTGGTCCAAAGACAAGTGTCTGGGCGTCCCATGCAGATGAGGTTTCGGCGTTGCCCCCAGACTTCATAAGGCTTGCACGTTCCCACATCTGTGAGATAGAGGCGATGAAGCATAAGACAAAGCCGCTGTACGGAGTGCAGTGGCATCCTGAGGTTTCACATACTGAGAGGGGGAACGACCTGCTTATGAACTTTTTTGCGGTG
>JBDROC010000186.1:0-2637 GCA_043810475.1 Methanobacteriota archaeon
TATGTCCACCGGGGTTAAAATCCCACTGCGCAGGTCTGCTCCTGCGTAAAGAAAACGGGAAGTGCGATGCTGCGAAGCATGGTGCGGAGTTCCCTAATATCGGCAGCCACAGCCCGAAACAATACGTGAACCAGAGGTGGCTTCAGCATGATGCGACATACCAACGCAGGATGGAAGCTTGAGCAGGAAAATGATTGCTGGAGTGATTAGGGTCGGGATGGTTGCGAACGCTTTCTTGTGTGACCGGGGGAGGTCTCTTAATGTCCTCCTTGAAGCTGAATACACACCCTACAAGTTCCCGGGTCACTGGATTTGGTCGAAAGGATACGAGGTAGGCGAGCTATAACCTGAAGGGAAAGGCAGACCAATGCGTCCCGAGTCGCGCCTCGGGAGGGCGCAGACACGTCGACTGTCACGCCAGTCGATTGCGTGCACACGTATGCCAGCGCTCTGGCATACGTGGACGTGCGTCCTCAAGGGGCGCAACCCTTGACGTATGCCAGCGCACTGGCATACGTGGATTCCCGCTCCAGAAGGGTAATCTGGATGAGAAATCGGATGAACCCATAGTAGCCATGATAATTGAGCCGATGATATACCGAACCTGTGTCGCAGGATGCAGGAGGCGACGGTATGAGGAGAAAACCCAATTTAGCAAAGGGGTTCTGATTTGGTAAAGTCGAAGTGAAAAGCATGATAACATCAAGGGAAAAAAAATGATGCCAGAAAGGTATGCCGTCGAAAAGAGTAGGCGAAAACGCCATATGGTGAAATTTGAACTTGATGGAATAACTGCCAAGAAACGAAAACCAAGACTGGTAGAGGTATATTCAGACCTCTATTTCCTGCAACGGGACAATGCCAAAAGAAAGCCGTATACTGGAAATCGGTTCGTACGGTTTGACGAGAAGGGGGAGTTGAAAGACCTCTTCTTTACTCTACTATCTGCGGTTTCGTTTCTTCAAATCCCATGTCAATCAGTGGTAATAATTTATCGATTGTCATGCGGAAAACTATAATTTCATAGAATATCTCTAACAGGCAACTGCTCCATCTCCAGTTTCAACCCGATCTCTCCCGAAACCTCCATAATAAACCCCTTCAATCTATCCCTCACAAAGAGATAATCCTCTTCTCCCAGCGGGATTGTACCATGTCCACCTGAGATTGAGGAATTTCGCCTTTTAATAGCATCTATGATCCTTCCTTCATTTTGCTTGAATTTTTTTCCGAAAATATCTCCCAATTTTAGAAGAAGCTCATAATCCTCAACAAGACCCAGCAATAATTTATCATCCCTCATGCGGCATCTATATTCATCATGCAGATGTTCTGGAAGCTGCATTAATTTCAAGTCCGAGGTTTTATATCCAAACTTTTTTTCAAGCCTCACCTGGGCAAAAAGTTCGATCGCGCGGTACAACCTTGCAATAGCATCATCATAATGCTTCTGGACAGCCCTTCTTTCAGAATTGTTCAGCAAATCTGACACCATGTCATAGCCTGAACCTTTTGATTTTCCCAATATCTTTTTCAAACCAATGATATATGGATAATACCTGGAGCCGTAGGGCTCAAGCAGTTCCAGCGCCTTATCATGGTCAAATTTATCCCATGTGTCAAACGCTTCACAAACCGCTCTTGCTTCGATCAATTTTTTCTGCAAAGATCTCTCAAGTGGCTGCGACAGCATCTCTGAGATAGAATTCGTAACAAAAGAATATTGGTAATTATCCAGTGATCGTCTCAGGAAATCCATCTGGTTCTGACAGATTATCCTCCATTTATCAATAACTACTGGCACATCTCCTGACCTTACCCGTATCAGATCCACCCTTGGTCCGATATTCAGTGAAAGATCCCATTGCTGTGTTAATATACCAGCCAGGACCATGGCTACAGACATTGTTTTAGTCCCTCCTGTATAATTTGCGATCACCTGGCATTCACCGAATCTCTCATGTATCGATGTAGTCAGTTCAAGGAGTCTTTGGTAACATCCATTCAGGTCATCAGGATCATCAATAGTGACAATTTCGTACCGCCCTTTCTCAAGCCCCGCCTGGAATACGATAGCTTCTCCCCTGAAATTTCCCATATTATATTCATGACCGCATTCAGGACATTTTAATCTTCGCTTATCGCCGCATGGATCTCCCGGACTATCTATCATCATTTCACTTCCTTTATGTCCTGATGAGCAGAAAAAATACACATAATCCAGATCATTATTTTTTATCGCATTGATAACAGGTTCAGCAGAACCACCCACGGAAAGCACAAGTATCCTCTTCATTCAATATCCTCCATGATTTCATACTTCCCCAATCCATAGGCAGTCCCTGCGCCTATATGCAGGAATTCCCCAAGTTTAATAAAAGGCATGAATTCAGCAAGCTCCCCTTCATATGTTATATCACCCAGTAAGCCCCCTTTTTCCATTTCCATGTTCTGTCTATTTGACCTGCGTTTCAAATCTTTCCACTTCAGATTATTACCTGGATATCGACACATTTAGTCACTATGATCTGAAATTTACCCTCTGAAAACCGTATACTATCAGACGATCGCTATTGTTTTTACCCACCGAAATATTTATATAGTTATAGTTACTAATTAGTAACTATGACATTCAAT
>JBDROC010000187.1:0-3595 GCA_043810475.1 Methanobacteriota archaeon
AAGGCATTACCCAACTCATCTGTAAGAGGATTTCTTAGGTCTACTTTTATTTTTTACTGCATCCATATCAATTATTCCTAATTCACGCAGTGTAACCATACCCTCTCTTGCAGAAGCCACGGGATGAAGGTTCTTCGTGGGGTTCTTAAGGACCTTATCCATCAGTTCAAAATCAAAATCAAGCAGAAGACTGCCGTTAACCAGTACAGCGCCGTCAAACCGTCCCTGAGCATTCCCTGAGATCTTTCTGCCATGCGAATAGACTGCATTGCGGGCTGGTTCTATCTCGCCACCTGCGCCCAGTGATACAAGTGCGTTCACCACCCCACCCAGGACTTTGCTGTATGCTTCCTGTATATCGTGAGGTATGACCCCGTCTTCCCTGCCTATCACGGAAAAGAGTATCTGTTCATCATCGCAGAATCCACACCCCCCTCCAAGGATCCGCCGTACTATCCCGATACCGCCTTCTCTGCAGAAATCAGCATTGATCTCATCCTCAACGCACTGGTGATATCCAAGATATACAACCGGAGAGCGTACCCGCCAGAAAAGGATGGTTTCAGGAGATGAACCTGCACCAACGCGACTGCCTATAGCTTCAAAAACGGCTGCGCTATAGAACCCGTCGATCTTATCAAGGTCAAGGAAGCGCCACATTATTATTCTTTGGATTATTCAGCACTTGAAAAATCATTATGATTGGTTTTGTTAATGAACTGATACCATATGAATACCGCGTAGATGAAAGATATTGAAAAGATCATCTGGGAAAACTCAACCAGATAGTAATTATAAATAATATCTTTTATTGTAAGGTACACTCCCACCAGCTTGAGCAGAGAATTGAGAGCAAAAGCCGCCCCTGCGATCGATATAGATATCCATATCTGCTGTAAAACATTACTATTGAGAAATAGCCTCGCTTTAAGTAATCCTCTATCCAGTTTACTGGTCTTTAAAAGAACATGTGCACATAAAATTATGATAATGAGCGATGCATTAATATTAAATAATTCTACGAATGCTTCAAAGAGCTTTAATTCTGGCATCATAATATCTAATTAATTGTTATATTGTCATATATATCTTTACTTTCTTTGAACGTGTCTTTCAACTAGTGTAATCGGTTCAATATATTCATCCAGCAATTTATCTGAAACCCCGGATTCATCTTCAATGAGATAAATTATCCCCTGTCTTTGCATTTCTTTCTTTATATCTTTCTTATTATCATAGGTTTTAATTATCTCTAAGAATTGAGCAAGTTCAGCGGGTTCAACTATATCTTGAGATTTATAGAATTTTCGGTAAAGTATTTCATCCAATATTTGCTGTCGCAGTTCATCTTCCTGAAAGTTCAGTTTTGATAAACGAATATGTTTGATAAAATCTTCAATATCAGTTTGGGTAGGTTGCGGAAATAATTCAAGAAAATTTTTTATTTCAGTTCGGATCGCTTTTCTGATGAGTGTATTCTTAACACGGATCTTAACTTTTTCAATGACGTCCTTTTTAACCCTTTTGATATCTTCGCAGAACTTAAATGCCAATTTTGTTGCAAATCTGTTAATAATACTTTCATTCGGAAGAATATGCTTCTTCAAAAATTCTTCGATCTTTTTGTTTATAGAGAACTTGATCGGGATTTGTTCATCTGTTATTTCCATTGCTTTTGTGCGGAAAGTGCATACATCATTTACATTGATCTTTTTCAAGAACTCACTGATACTGAGTTCTGAGGATTCGATCCTGAGGGCATTGAATATATCCATTGCTTGCTTACTAATATTGAGTTCTATTGCTTTGCTCCTGATGGCACTGCATATATTCACTGCATTATTTTTTCCTGAAATCACACTGACATCGAGTTCTATCAGATTTATGAACTCCTCAAAATCGCCAAGATTCGATTTCTCATTTAACTTTTTCTTTGATCTTACTTTATCAATAATTCTTTTAGACCGATATCCAATATTAGCGTTCAGTATCTGAGTACAGTATTCCAGGAACTCATCAATTGAAGACATATCTTACATGATACATATATTATTCTTACTATAAAATGGTGTCTTAGCAGGTAACTATAAAATTTTAAAATAAAGTTATATATGTATTGTTGCATCAAATGTCACATCAAAAGAAGTATAATATCACAGGTAGAAGAATAACACCCATTGCATGTGTTTTCCTTATCTTCGCAAAAGAAGATACCATTCCGACAGGTGTAGAGATCAAGAAGATCACAAGCCCAAACCAACCTGTGAACATTATGACCATGAGCGTCAGGAAAATCAAAACTGCAGAGCAAAGCTTTGAATAGTCCATTTTCGACAATAGACCTGATATCCTGTCCCCAAGGTAAATCGTGGCATAATACGAGAGGATCGAAACATAAACTATGACTGCAAGCAGCAGGATTATGACAGACATATCCCATTCTTCAATATTGATAAGTCCATTTATTGCCACCATCGCTCCGCTCCTTGTCCTGTGAATGGTGTATAATGCAATAAGGCTGAAGATCGCATTTGCTGTGTTTGCTCCACTTAAAGAGATTATGAACTCTTTTGAGGCGTCCTCGCTATTATCCTCACGGACCAGAAGGCGAGCGATTATGGTACCAACAGCAGACGATACCCCAGGGAGCCATGCAACGAACGACCCGGCAGCGCTTCCGGAAAGAATACCCCTGATTATCCTTTTTCCAGGAAGCGTGAACATGCAGTTTTTTTGCTGCGGTGGGACTTCCGAGCGCGTCATCAGAGAAAGAACCAGCATCGAGGCACCGAACAATCCAGAAAGAAGTGGAAGAAGTATTGATGGTTCCCCAAGTGTTACCAGAGGTGTCATCTTATCGGTATTGTCAAAAGCGAACATTCCAAGTATACCTGACAGGAGGAACAGCACAACGGCATAAAACTTGTATTTAAGATGTACAAGCGACCCCTGCCCTTCCACAACCTCCCCGTTCTCTGTGGCTATCATAAGCACCACGATAAGAACAAGGATCCAGCCAATGTATGCATCTATCGTGCCATAGATGTTCATGAAAAAGAAACCCAGCGGTACTGCAATGAGAAGAGCGGCAGCCACCGAACCGGCGCTGCCTATGGCTGATAGACGCACAGCCTCGAACCCCCGCCCTTCCATCAGAAGCTTGTGTCCTGGAAGCACTGCAAGAGCTGTATCAGCCTCTGGAGCGCCGAGGAATATTGAGGGAATGATATCAACGAATGTCTGGGTAATTGAGTTTGAGAGTATTATCACTGCGATGTAAAATGGCGCAAAGCCCATTTTAAGGAAAAGCGGAGTGAGCGCAAGCAGTATCAGGGCGAAGTTATTTACGTGGATGCCAGGTGTGAGCCCTGAGATTATACCCAGGAAGAAACCGAAGAAAATGGAGATTATCAGCAGCGTTATTGAGATGTCCATAGGATGCCTCAAAACATGCATTGAACAAAAATATTATGATATTAATCGTGTCAGGCATGAAGCGATTGCCAAATGTGCTTAATTCGTAAAGTGGATTCTGAAATGGAATTTGTAGGTAGCCTCTATTTGCAAAATAAACCGAAAGAGTTCTGGATTCGCG
>JBDROC010000188.1:0-4822 GCA_043810475.1 Methanobacteriota archaeon
CGGAATTTCGGCAAAATACGGAGGTACAGGTCTGGGGCTTGCGATTTGTAAGCAACTGGTAGAACTGCACGGAGGCAGGATGTGGGCTGAGAGCAAATACGGTGAGGGGAGTACATTTACATTTATATTACCTCTGAAAGCCAAGAATATCAAATTTTCGTCAGAGAATTCTGGCGCATGATAGAGGTATGTGTTTATAGTTTCCTATTCGTGAACAAACTCAGACCAAAAACTATTTTTACGTTGAGCATAATTGATGGCTGCTATTATTTTAAGATAGCTTTTATAACGTTATCAGTATCATTTAAATCATGGATGTGAAATATATTGGTTGAAGACAAACAAATGCCGATGAATATTCCTTTGAGACTTGGCGAATACACAAGAGTCCTTAAACTTACAAGAAAACCCACAAAGGAAGAGTTTACTATAATCGCAAAAGTAGCAGGAGCAGGCATCCTGCTTATAGGGTTTATTGGCTTTATCATATATTTACTGATAACAGTAATGCCGGGCTGGTTCAAATGAACGGAGAGGATTCAGAGATATACGTTGTCAAGACAACCGCTAATCAGGAAAGGGCGGTCGCGAACCTTATCGAAAAGGTTGCAAAGAAAGAACATTTTGATGTCAGGGCGATACTTGCACCCGATGAACTGAAAGGATACATTCTTATCGAGGCTGCCGGACCTGAGATCGTGGAGCAGGTCATCCAGACCCTGCCACATGCCAGAACCATGGTGAAGGGAAAATCAAGCTTTCTGGAAATAGAACATTTCCTGACGCCCAAGCTCACAGTGACCGGCATCACAGAAGGCAGCATTGTGGAACTAATATCCGGCCCATTCAAAGGTGAAAAAGCAAGGGTTAAACGTATTGATGAAGCTCATGAAGAGATCACTGTGGAACTGTTCGAGGCGATGGTACCCATCCCTGTGACGGTCCGCGGCGACAATGTGAGAGTATTAAAGAAAGAAGAAATCGAAAAGTAATATTTATTTAGGAGAAAATAAAAATGGCAAGCGTTTTAGAAGCATTAGTTGCAGGCGGCGCGGCTACCCCGGGACCACCACTTGGTCCATCGCTCGGTCCGCTCGGTGTGAACGTAAAAGCAGTCATAGAAGAGATCAACAAACAGACTGCCGCATTCAAAGGAATGCAGGTTCCTGTCAAGATCACAGTAGATGACAAGAAGCAGTTCACGATAAAGGTCGGAACACCGCCCACATCTGCTCTCATAAAGAAAGAGCTGGGAGTCGAGACGGGCTCAGGGACACCGAACACAAAGACGATCGGCAACCTCACGGTCAAACAGGCTGTCAAGATAGCGCATATGAAGAAGAGTGACACGCTCTCAAAGAGTTTGAAGGGCGCTGTTAAAGAGGTTGTAGGTACCTGTGTGCCCCTTGGTGTGACTTTCGAAGGTCTCAGTCCCAAGGAAGCCATAGCGGCTATTAACAGCGGAAAGTTCGATTCGGACCTGAACGAGCAGTTATAAGGATATATCGCGTTTTCAAAGTCCTTCAATATACCTTTCAGCCGATACCGCTGCTATCGCTCCATCCCCAACAGCCGTGACTATTTGCCGAAGCGGTGTGACCCTGCAGTCCCCTGCCGCAAAGATACCTTTAACTGAGGTTTCCCTGTTATCGTTCGTGATTATGAATCCCCATTCATCCTTCTTTACGTTGGCAAAGCCAGTATTGGGGATAAGCCCCACGTAAATGAACACCCCGTCGGTCTTTATCTCAGATACCTCATTCGTCTTTACGTTCCTCACAACCACTTTTTCCACTACCTGCTTTCCCGCGACCTCCTCGATAACAGAATCCCAGACAAAACTTATCTTAGGGTTCGAAAAAGCATGTTCCTGGTTGATCTTCTCTGCGCGCAGTTTGTCCCGCCTGTGCACCACAATGACCTTTTTTGCCATCTTGGTGAGAAATATCGCTTCGATGATGGCTGAATCCCCGCCGCCCACCACCACAACGGTCTTATCCCTGAAGAAGAAACTGTCGCAGGTGGCGCAGTAGGACACACCCCTGCCTGTAAATTCAAGTTCGCTCTTCGCGCCAAGTTTCTTTGGGGTTGTGCCGGTAGTGATAATCACTGTTTTTGTCTCAAAATCGCCCTCGCTTGTCTTAACAAGCTTTGTCTTCCCCCTGTCCTCAATACCTGCCACCTCTACCATGCTCTTGGTCTCAAGCCCGAACTTTCGCGCTTGCTGCTCGAACTTCCCCGCAAGTTCAGCGCCGGAAATCTCCTGGAACCCGGGAAAATTCTCCACAAGTTCGGTCACTATGATCTGCCCGCCCACGCCCATTTTTTCAAGTAGTACTGTGTTCAGCATTGCCCTTTTTGCATAAATCCCTGCTGTAA
Organism: Methanobacteriota archaeon; assembly: GCA_043810475.1. Lineage (GTDB taxonomy): Archaea > Halobacteriota > Methanosarcinia > Methanosarcinales > Methanoperedenaceae > Methanoperedens. The sequence continues at coordinate 2,380 of JBDROC010000188.1, forward strand.
GACCTGCGGGACCACCTCCGATAATTACAACGTCGTATATCATGATTTTCACCCTTTGGATAGGCTGTAAAATGAACGGCAAGCGTATTAACCTTTATCTTGACCTGCTATAACCGATAATCTTTTTTTCTGCAAAGCTATCAAGCAGGGCGATGCACCTTGATCCTGCTTCAGCATAGGGCATCTGGAATTTTTTACTGATAGCCTCAATTATTTCAGGTATGCTTAATCTGCCGTCACAACCGCCAAGGATATACATTGCAAAATCGGTAACTGTAAATATCCTGTTATTACCTGTATCGAATACCACATTTGTCCGTTCTTTTTTTATGCTGCTGCCCAGAGTTTCCCCCGCCATGAAGATATGGATCAACTTAGCAAGGTTGAAATTGAACACGTCCACAAAAACGCCGTCCATGAGAGATGGATATGGTTCATTACCAGTCACAGGCGCATTGTTCTTCTTTCTGTCATATACCTCATCAATAAGCTTTGATAGTTCAGGAACCCGGTCAGATCTCTTATAATGTGATATATAAAGGAACAGGTGCTCGCGATCAAGATTGCTCCAGAGTTGTAAGTCCCTGTATCTAAGAGATAGTTTGCGGTAGAATTCCTGTATCATCTCATCTGTTTCTTTTTTTGACATACCGCAGGAAGTCTCATGATCATACCACAGCGACAGATCGATATTTTCATCCTCTTTGATTTTGCTGACCCCGAACATTGCAGGATTTTCATAAACTTTAGAATGTTTCGTGAGCTGGAAACTCCCGAAAGACATTGAATTTATCATATTCGCATTTTGCAGGATAAAATCCATTGTTTCCATTGCCTCATCCCGGGTTTCAGTGGGGAATCCGAATATCAGGAACAGGTGCGTCCATATACCTGCATCAGTAGTGTACTTGCAGATGTTTAGAACAATCTCTTTTTTTATACCCTTATCCATGCATTTCAGGATCCTCTCATTTGCTGATTCAAGCCCGAAATAAAGCATCCTGCAGCCTGCATAGGCTATCTTCTTACTGAGTTGCGCTGAAAAAGCTGGCTCAAATCTTGAATCTGCCAGCCATGAGATATCAAGGTTATTCTCGATTATTTTTTCAGATAATGCACCTAGTAATTTTGATGAAATACCTTCGTCCTGGAAGGTGAAAAATTGGGTTTTGTATCTGGTTTTCAAGTTTTTAAGGTCATTATATAACAGATCGACGTCCCTGTGGCGGTAATGCCCTGAATAACCAAAACTGTGGTCGCAGAACGTACAGCGTCTCCAGTAGCATCCCCTGGACGAAAGCACTGGAAGAACAAGCTCTGGTGAAAAATACTTCTCTAACGGTAAACCGTCAAAACAAGGGGTCGGAAGCGAATTTATGTCCTCCCCCTGCGGGTTTATTTTGTTGACCCTTATGCCTGCAGCACCTTTATAGATGAGATTGGGGATATCAGTTATATCAAATTCATTGTACAAATGCTTAACAAGGCTTAACAAAGCAGTTTCGCCTTCGTGCACGATAACACTGTCAAAGACCGAAAAAAGCGCCTCATTGCAGCTTATTTCATTTACAAGCCGTGTAAAAACACTGCCTCCTATATTTATATGTATATTCCGGTCTGCTTTTTTTATCAGGTTAGCAAGTGTTAATCCCGGTATCAATTGACTTGTATTGATTATCGAAATGCCTACGAGCCCGGGTTTATCCTTCAGGATTTTCGGAAGAGTCGTTTTTTCATAATAATCAATAAATAGGTTTTCCTCGTGGTCATTGATGGCGCGAAGTAAATCCTTGCTAGATCGGCATGAGTAACGCATATCATATGCGTGAAAGGTGAGGTTAGTCGGATAATAGGCAGACGAGGCAAGTTTAAGGCATAGTTCAAGTATTTTAAAAGCTTCGAATAATTCTTCTGCATCATAAAAACTTTCTTTATCCCTCATGACTTTTTTTGCAGCATCTACCCTGTCAATTATATATTCACTAAAAAGCATGGAGCCTCCTAATATTGTATACTTTTTTTGAATATCCGGTGGCAATTCATTTCTGGACTCAAGCTCCTGGAATTTAGTATTTGTCCTCTCATAAAAACCTTGCATACCTTGTTTGCTCAGAAGGTCGTCATAAAAGGATACATTCACATCCATCTGCTCCACATCGCAGCCATTGGCTTTTAAAAAGGCTGTCAGCGATGGGAGACTCAGGTATGGCTGGGTAGGGATCCATTGAGGAGGGAATATCAATTTTGTAAACATGATTTTTCTTATGGTGAATAAAGTACAATTAGAATAAAACTTTTGGTGCTTCGCTTCGCTCGTCTCACTAACGAAGCGAGACAAACCGTCCATCATCCTTCACCTCAGAGAGCTTATTCACATTCTTTTCAAGCCATCCTATTTTTACTGGCATATCAAAATCTGGAAAGTTGCAAATACTCCACTGCT
>JBDROC010000189.1:0-2263 GCA_043810475.1 Methanobacteriota archaeon
CCAAGAGTTGCTGAAGCTACTCCGTAAAACCTTTTTTCGACTGAACTCATTACCGCATTCGTATTCGGGGATGAGAACAGAGCAAATCCAAAACCAAGTATGATAAGACTTGCCACAATATATTCTACGGCTGTCGCAACATTTAAGAAGCTAAGAAGTAAAAGCCCTGCTGTCGTGAAAGCCATCCCTGCCGAGGCGACCACTCTGGGTTCTATCCTGTCAGAAAGCCTTCCTGCAACAGGTGAGAATGCTGCCATAACCACAGGCTGGGCTACCAGGATCAATCCGGCTGTTTGTGGATCAAATCCTTTTATGTTTTGCAGATAGAGGCTCATGAAAAATGCAACTGCAAAGGTTGCGCTGTAGTTTATCAGGGCCGCCAGGATAGAGAACGTGAAGACCGGGTTTTTTCGAAAGAGGTTCATGTCAAGGACAGGGGCTTTCACTTTAGTTTCCCATTTAACAAAAGCCGCAAGTCCAAAGATGCTTGCAAGGATCAACTGTGTCCCCTGTATCTTCGGCAGAATCGAAAAACCGTACATCATCGCAGCAAGCGAAAATCCATATACTGCAGAGCCGACTGAGTCCAGCTTCTCTCCCTTTGCATCAGCCCATTCCCCATTCATTTTAAAGAGAGTCAAGGCTATTATTATCAGCTCAAGGGGAAGGTATGATGCGAAGATACTCCTCCAGCCAAAATGCTGAGTCAGGAACCCGCCCACAACAGGTCCGAGCGAGAGACCCAGATAAACTCCGGCGACATTTATCCCCAGCGCCTTACCCCTTTCTCCCGGCGGATATACCGATGTCAGGATCGCCACTCCCGTGCCGAATATCATCGCTGCGCCTATTCCTTGCATAACCCGAAGAGCGATAAGTTCCATCTCGTTGAAAGAGAACACAAGTAGAAGAGAAGCGATAATATCGATGGCTATGCCGTATTTGAATATCTTTTTCCTGCCATATATGTCGGCTATCTTTCCGAACGGGACAAGGAACATCGCAGCAGCAAGGAGATATGCGGTAGATACCCAGCTTAACATGACCACATCCATTGAGAATTCCTTACCAATGGAGGGAAGTCCTATGAATACTGAGGAGCCCATAAAAGGCGCAAGAAAAGAACTCATCGTTGTAATGAGTAATACAACATTTTTATTTACTGTATTGTTCATGTATCCACCACGATCATCAACATATTATACGGAAAAACTATTATAATTCAAACTCTTCAATAAAACCCAGGATTAATTTGTATTTTTCAAGATATTTAAATCCTTTATCAGTTAATGTCAGGAACTTCCTTTCGTTATCATCGGTTATCTCCTTAATAAGACCTTTTTCCAATAATTCATTCAAGTATTCTGAAAAACTTTGAGACGAAAGATTGGAATGTCGAAGCAACGGTGTTGGCTTTATGGAATTATGATGATTTCTGATAATATTCAAAATATCAAATATCATCTCCAGGCGATCTCTTCTTCGCTTTACATTGTCCATTTGCTCACCTTAAGGTATATCTCTTCTTCGCTTTATATTGTCCATTTGCTCACCTTAAGGTATATTACTCCGATCAATGCGATCGATATGATCTGAAATATTATATGTAATTCAAACGGAAGAAATCTTCGCGGACCTAAGGCAAGTAGATTAACTAACCAGAACAGGAAAAACAAAACATATATGATAAAAAGCTGAGATATCTTTCTTGATCTTCGATATACAATGAAAGCCATTATCAATGTCAACATGAGCAATACTGCCTGAGATTCTATCAGAATAATGGTAGATCTTGAAAAAAATGCAATAACTGATATCAGGATGGCAATAGCATTGGATATTATCAACATGTGTTTTATCTGAAGATCCTTCCAGATCAGACTGTATGTTAATGAAAGAATAGCCATTGTGCTGAAATATCCATTGAAAACAAGAGGTAGGGTCCTGAAGAGGTACATCGATAGATCAATATCAAATGTAAGTCCCATCAGCATTGCAAGAACAGAAAGGAACCTGAAAAGAAAGGCTAAACCGAAGAACAGGAACGTGATCCTGAAATATTTTATCCCTTCATACTTTGTGAGATCATATAAGTCTCTGGTTTTATAATATATTGAAAAACAAAGAAAAACTATTATCAATGTATAGCCAATTTCCACAACCAGCCTTGTTGGGTCTATCAGATGAAATGGAGGCATATATCTCTATTTTTCCTGGACATTAATAAAAAATGTGGACTTAAAGTGTACATTTTACCTTCTTT
>JBDROC010000190.1:0-5203 GCA_043810475.1 Methanobacteriota archaeon
GTTTAATGCCATCGATTTCTATGTTTACTTCACTTTCTTCATCATTAAGTTTTAGTGAAATATGCCTTTTTACAGTAGATACTTGTTTAGTTCTATCTGTATGTTTTATCTTAATTTTGATATTTTCCAAATCGATGCCTAAGTTATGTTCTATATATTTTATGAGCCCTACTTCATCGTTTCCTGGGATGTCTTCCCAGCTAAACAAAAATATTTCATTCATTTCTTCTTCTTTGATGCGCCCAATTTTAGCTACTTTTCCAACGAAGCAATCTACTCTTGAAGGGTTATCAGGGTCATAAAAGACTCGTTCTGCCAGTTCAGGCTCAAATTTTGATAGCCCTGATGGAGAGTTATCTTCCTCTTCTATTATCCAATTAGCCACATGAACAACCGACTTATCATTCCACCCCTTTGGTCTGAAGCGTGCATCCTTTGCATCAAGGGTTTTTTTTGCATCTTTAAGAATATCCCTTACATCAGCTTGCCGCTGTTCAATAGCATCTATTAAGATTTTTGGGCCGTAATCACTCATAATATCCTCTTTTTAGATACTGCATTTTCTTAAATGCATAGCAATATTAATAAGCCTTATGGAAAAGTTGCTGTTTGAACAAAGGACCATGACACAGTATCATTTTCCAGTTATTTCAAAAACATCGAGTATGGACATGATCCCCTCCGAAATCATTCAGATGTCGTTGACATTACTCCAACAATACAATAGTAAGTTACTTTTTAAATACAATCCCCGCATCTCATTAAAAAAGAGTGTACACTCTTTGAAAGGAGACTCCAATATATGGTACAGGTAACTAAAGGCAAGAATGTCGTCATAGAGACCTATGACGCAGAGTTTAAAGAGTTCACTGCAACCGCAGCGCAGACAGCATTCACAATGGTGAGCAAAGCCGGGGAGACAGATCCGGAATACACCAGGGTCTATGTCGATAATGTTGAGCTCGCATCAGCAGATATCACGGTGTCGGGAGCAACCCCCGCCGAGGTAACTATTCCGGCATGCACTGCAGGTCAGATAGTGCAGATTTACATGCCAAAGACCAAGAACGGCGCATACAGCGTCCAGCAGGCAATCCAGATGAAGGTATCAACAAAGACCATAGAGATAGCAGAACTCGGCAACGATGCTGTGACCGTGGATGTGGTACAGAGAGTTGGCGCACTGAACGTGGCATTCGCTCAGGCAACAAACCACGACCTGATGACCAAGTTCAATGATAATGCGAAGAACGACGCTTACATGGTCATCGCTAAAAAGTACACAAATACCAGCCCGCCAAGTTTCCGTATATACAAGGAAGCCAAGGTAAACGAGATGAAAAATATGGTAGTGTCCTACAAATCGTGACCTCTGTATTAATTGAATTTGTTGATTGATGATTTCATAAACTTAAAGCGCAGATGTGACAGCAGGATATGGAAGAGGCTGGGTTATGGGCATGGTTGTTTGGGTTGAAGAAATAGTATTCATCAAAACGAAAGGAACACGGATGACACGGATTCGACGGATACGCACGGATTTGGGGTTTCTGATTCAAATCTTTCCTTCTGTTAATTCGCTGTGAAGCATTTTGTTTTCTCCTTTTTGATTGAACACGAAAACCGGATCAATCGTATCCGTGTGCATCCGTGTGATCCGTGTCATCCGTGTTCTAATCATTTGCCCCAATTTATACTTTGAGAGAGAGCGAAGTGAAAGTATTATAATTTAAAAATACTCGTCCCAGAGGCCCAGAGGAAAAGCCATGATTTTCAAGACCCAGACCTATAAAGAAATCAGGTCATGAAATATAGGACACTACCAAAAATATCATCTCCTGGAAATAGCAAATGCCCGATCCGAACCAATATCTTTTTTAGTCCATACCCAATTAAGACCACATCAAGAGGAAGCCATGCCTTTTAAGATATTAAATAATCATGAACTTGTCCCGACGATATATCTTATGAACATAAGCGCGCCGCGCATTGCTAAGAAGGCACAGCCGGGACAGTTCGTAATACTGAGGATCGATGAGAAAGGGGAGAGGATACCGCTCACAATAGCGGATTTTGACAGGAAAAATGGTTCTATCACGATGATATTCCAGGCAGTGGGAAAGACAACAATGCACCTTGCATCCATGAAAGCCGGCGATGAACTCCTTGATCTTATAGGTCCGCTGGGAAACCCGGCACATATCGAAAAAGTGGGGACTGTAATACTTGTAGGCGGTGGGGTGGGAGTAGCTCCGGTCTTTCCCCAGACCCGTGCTTTCAAGGAAGCAGGGAATAAAGTCATATCTATCATAGGAGCGCGCAGTGCAAACCTCCTTCTCTGGGAAGACAGGATGCGCAAGGTGAGCGACGAACTGTTCATCACCACGGACGACGGGACAAAAGGACACCATGGTTTTGTAACAGATATCGTCAAGAATATCCTCGAAAGAGGGACGAAAGTTGACAGGGTTGTTGCCATCGGTCCCCCTGTTATGATGCGTGCAGTTGCAGGAGTGACAAGACCATTTAACGTTAAGACGATTGTCAGCCTGAACTCCATCATGGTGGACGGAACTGGCATGTGCGGCGCATGCCGCGTGCTTGTGGGCAACGAGACAAAGTTCGCTTGCGTGGACGGACCTGAATTCGATGCTCATCTTGTGGATTTTACGCTGCTTATGAATAGGCTTGCAATTTATCAGCCAGAGGAGAAGACAGCTCTTGAGAAGTATAAATGCGAGAGGGAGGGATGCAAATGTTAGAGCGCCAGAAGATGCCAGTGCATGACCCAAAGATACGTGCCACTAATTTTGATGAAGTAGCTCTTGGTTTTACCGAAAAGCAGGCAATTGAAGAGGCAAAGCGCTGTATCCAGTGCAAGAAACCCTCATGCATGAAAGGCTGCCCTGTCGAAGTTAAGATACCAGGATTCCTGAAGTATGTGGCAGAGGGAGATTTTGAAAACGCGATAAAAGAGATAAAGACCGATAACGCCCTCCCAGCCGTATGCGGGCGCGTGTGCCCGCAGGAGACCCAGTGCGAGCAGGTGTGCGTGTTGAGCAAGAAAGGAGCTTCGGTTTCGATAGGCAGGCTTGAACGATTCGTGAGCGATCATGAACGCAGGAAAGGTGTACAAGTGCCTGAAAAGCCCCAGCCGACGGTAAAGAAGATCGCCGTGGTCGGATCGGGACCAGCCGGGCTCACGGCGGCTGCCGACCTTGCGAAAATGGGTCACTCTGTTACGATATTTGAGGCGTTGCATGAAGCAGGGGGTGTGCTAATTTACGGCATTCCGGAATTCAGGCTTCCCAAGGAAATAGTCCGGGCTGAGATCGAGTATGTAAAAAAGCTTGGGGTAACTGTTCTTCTTGACCATGTTATTGGTAAAATTGAAACCGTGGACGACCTGCTATCTGAATTCGATGCCGTGTTCCTCGGAACGGGTGCGGGTCTGCCAGTGTTTATGAACATAGACGGTGAAAACCTGAATGGGGTCTATTCAGCTAATGAATTTCTTACGCGTGTGAACCTGATGAAATCCTACAAATTCCCTGATTACGATACGCCAATAAAGAAGGGAAAGCACGTGGTCGTGGTGGGTGGAGGCAACGTGGCAATGGACTCTGCCAGGTGCGCATTGCGTCTTGGCGCAGAGGAGGTAACCATCGTTTATAGGCGCGGGGAAGATGAGATGCCAGCTCGAGCAGAGGAGATAGAGCACGCAAAGGAAGAGGGCATCATCTTCAGGCTGCTCACGAATCCGGTAAGGATAGTCGGTGACGGGAAGAATTGGGTCACTCATGTAGAGTGCATCAACATGCACCTTTGCGAACCTGATGAATCAGGAAGGTGCAGACCTGCGCCCACGCCCGGAACAGACCATAAGATCGAAGCTGACGTTGTGGTGATAGCGATCGGAACGTCACCCAATCCGCTTGTGCCGCGAACGACAAGCGGGCTTGAAATAACAAAGCATGGGACGATAGTGGCAAAAGAGAACGGTGAGACCACAAAGAAAGGAGTCTATGCTGGCGGTGATGTCATCACAGGCTCTGCGACCGTGATAAGCGCTATGGGTGCAGGAAAGAAGGCGGCTCGGGCGATAGATGAGTATTTGAGACCGGAATATCCGAGATAATAAGATACAGCAAGTCGAAAATACTTAATTATTTATATTTGCGCAAATTGCATAGACTGTAACAGTCCACGAATGAGGATATCCTACTTCATTAAGATGTCTAAACTCTTTAGCACCTGCCCACCAGGTATTGTCAGAAGATGGATAACTTGTAATAACGCCATTAATACCACTTTCCATCATACTTGATCTCGCACCCCCACCCAACACTTTTTTAGTTCCGGTGCATGATACTTGCACTGATTTTAATTCACCGTTGGCAATATTATCACTTGTAGCGGTAACAAGTTCCCAACCAGAAATACCGGTAATAGTATTATTATAACTATTTAATCCTTGAATTCCGTCTTTACCATTAACACCGTCTTTACCTGCAATACCTTGTGCTCCAGTGTCTCCTTTATCCCCTTTATCTCCCTTATCCCCCTTATCCCCCTTATCTCCCTTTATATCATCATTGCTCCAGAAATTCCACCATGAAGCAACTGCTGTTCCTGTACTTGAAAGTATTATCATAACGATTATTGTTATTAATATTATTTCTTTTCTCATAATTTTTCCTTGATTTTAAATCTTTCCGTCAGTATTTTGTTAAATTTCTCCGACATAGTTTATTCCCAGCACTATAATGTTCTAATTACAAAGATGTTGTAATTACATAATAATAAATATTTCTGGTAATAAAATTCTAATATGAGCTCATTTTAGCAAAAAAAGATAAAATATGGAATATTAGCGCCAATAAGGTTCAGAAAGAGCCGTCACCCAAAGAATCCCTTGCTTTTTACCGTCTCCCCGCTTATCTCGGCAAATTCCTTAAGGAGTTTTTTCTGCCTCTCGTTCAGCTTTGTCGGCACCTCAACCTTTATCTTCACAAGCTCGTCGCCCTTGCCTGACCCGTGAAGGCTGGGAAAACCCTTGCCCCTGAGGCGAAACACCTGACCGTTCTGCGTCCCGGCAGGGATCTTCATAGACGCTTTCCCATCAAGAGTGGGCACAAGGATCTCATCGCCCAGCGCTGCCTGCGTGAAGCTGATGCTGGCTTCCATGACAACATCATTTTCA
>JBDROC010000191.1:0-4125 GCA_043810475.1 Methanobacteriota archaeon
GGGTGAGATACGGTTGAAGCGGGAAACCCTTGAGGCTATAAAAAACAGGAAAATCGTGAAGGGGGAAGTGCTTGAGACAGCCCGAATTGCAGCGGTAATGGCGGTCAAAAAGACCCCACTTTCGATCCCCATGTGCCACAATATACCGATAACCAGTATCGACGTCACGTTTGACATGGGAGCAGAGACCATTACGGCAACCGTGGAGGTAAACTCTGTTGGAAAGACCGGGGTTGAGATGGAGGCTCTTCACGGGGTAAGCGTGGCACTTTTGACCATCTGGGACATGGTGAAATCAGCGGAAAAAGATGCAACAGGCAACTATCCATCTACAGAGATGAGCAATATCAGGGTGCTGGAGAAGCAAAAGGAAGTTAAGAGTTAATTTTTTATTTAAAAACAGAGTAGTTATCAGGCGCCTAATTAAAACGATGGGTCGAAGGAGACTGAGGGTACTAAAGGCGTTAGGCGCCTGATACTACTACATTATTTATCATGGCTTTACTAGTATTTAATATTTGCGCTTATATTATATGGTATATATAATTATGATAATCATCATAACAAGTATTCACATAATGTCGATAATCCATATAGTCAATTTCCGGGAAAAACGTTGTAAGAACTTCGCGTAATTTCGCCGGCTATATTAGTGCGCATAAGTTCTTTCACTTTCCCGATGTCAGAACTTTGACCAAGCGCCCACATAAGCTTCACGATAGCAACCTCGGGCAGCATGTCCTCGCCCTCTATTACGCCTGCTTTCAGTATGTCCCTTCCCGTATCATATACCCTGTCGCACACCCTTCCATTGATGCACTGCGACACCATCACTATCGGTATACCGGCGTTAGTTGTTGTTCTTATTATAGGAACCCATTCGGTGGACACATGTCCCAGACCCGTGCCTTCTATGACTATCCCCTTATACCCCGAGCCTGAATGGAACAGCAATGATTCACTGCTTGCCCCTGTGGCATATTTTATAAGCGCACATTTCGGTTCAAGTTTATCGTGAAGAGCAAGCTTTTTCTCTCCCCGCTTAACATGATTTGATAAGATCTTCATCTTGTGGGAAGGATATTCAACGTGCCCTATTGGCTTTGCATTTATGGACTGGAACGCATCGCGTCTCGATGTGTGCATCTTTCGCACTTTTGTTCCCCTGTGGATGGAGCAGAAGTCATCGCTTGTCAAGCCGTGCATCACCACACAGACCTCGGCGATGTCGCTTGTCGCCACAACAGCCGCGCACACTGCGTTCATGGCATTGTCGCTGCTCGGGCGGTCTGCGCTGCGCTGCGAACCAACAAGAACGATAGGGATGGGGGTCTCGATCATAAAAGAGAGCGCTGCGGCGGTATACATCATGGTGTCAGTGCCGTGAGTAATTATGATGCCGTCGGCGCCATTCTTAATTTCTTCGTAAACTGCGCGCGCAAGCTCGACCCAGTAAGAGGGGCGCATGTTCTCGCTCAGGATGCTATATATCATCCTGCAGTTGTAATTTGCGATATCCTCAAGCTCGGGTATAGCGCGCAGGATGTCCTCTGCATTGAACTGGGAAGTCACAGCACCAGTGCGGTAGTCTATCTTGCTTGCTATTGTGCCGCCTGTGGAGAGGATGGAGATGCGGGGTAGCTTATCGTTTTTTTTCTTGCATGGATTAGAAACGGGCTCTTGATGTTTCTTTTCATCCGTTTTTTCAAGCAATGTTATGGACACTGAGTCAGGGTTAAGACCGATATTATAGCCACTTTTAAGTTTCAAGACTATCTTGCCTGTCTGCGAGGGCATGAGAATCCCTTCATATTGAACTCCTTTACTTTCTACCCGGACCCGGTCGTATAATTCTGCTTGCATGATAATCCCTGATTCTTGTCCCTTCATAATAACCGTAAATGATAAAAAACTATCTTAGATGCAAGATTAAATATGGCTGGGAATAATATCAACAGTATTATGACAAGACTTGAAAAAGATAGCCTCGGCGAAATAGAAGTCCCTGACGACGTGCTATACGGCGCATTTACGACGCGTGCCTCACGCAACTTTCAGATTAGCGGTATAAGGGCAAAGTATGAGTTCATAAAATCAATTGCCTTGATTAAAAAAGCAGCAGCTATCGCCAACATGAAGCTGGGTGTGCTAGATATAAAAATTGGGGAAGCCATTGTCAGGGCTGCTGACGAAGTCATCGAGGGAAAATACAAAGACCAGTTCATCCTCGATGTGTTCCAGGCTGGCGCAGGGACACCTTTTAACATGAATATGAATGAAGTCATCGCTAATGTAGCGATCATAAAACTTGGAGGAAAGCCGGGCGATTATCACCTCGTTCACCCCAACAACCATGTAAATATGGCACAGTCATCCAATGATGTGATACCAACCACGATACGACTGAGCGTGCTTTTCACCCTCTCGCCTCTTATCGAAGAATTGGAAAAAATATTTGCTGAGTTCCGTGCAAAAGCAAAAGAATATGACCATGTTATCAAGGTCGGAAGGACTCATCTTGAGGATGCTGTGCCAATAAGGTACGGTCAGGTGTTTGGTGGTTATGCGGCATCGCTTGGGAAGTGCATCGTGAGGCTTGCTGCTTCTGAAAACAGCATGTTGGAACTGGGAATCGGAGGAACCGCCGTCGGCACAGGCATAAATACGCATCCGGATTTCAAAAAGACGATTATTTCAGAACTGGGCAAACTTACGGGTTTTCAGTTTTATCAGGGCAACAGTATTATGCTCCACTGGAGTATGGCGGGTTTTATGGATGTATCCAGCACGCTGCGGATATTAGCGATTGAGCTTAATAAGATCGCAAACGACCTTCGCCTTCTTAATTCAGGACCGAAAACAGGGATAGCAGAAATAATCCTGCCTGAAGTAGAACCGGGCTCATCCATCATGCCGGGAAAGATCAATCCTTCCACCGCAGAGGCTGTGAACATGGTGTGCTTCCAGGTCATCGGGAATGACCATGCTGTTTCCCTGGCGGCTGAGGCAGGTCAGTTGGAACTTAATGTGATGACGCCGCTTATCGCTTATGACCTTTTATGGAGCATCGAGCTTCTTACAAATACGGTCAGGATGTTCAGAGTGGATTGCATTGAAGGCATGGTCGTAGATGAAAAAAGATGCTCGGAACTTCTTGAGAACAGCCATGCTCTGGCAACGGTTCTTAATCCGTACATCGGTTATGAGAATGTGTCTATGCTTGTTAAGGCTGCTCTGGCTGAGAATAAATCCCTGAAACAGGTGCTCATCGAGAAGGATGTGATCCCTGAAAAATATCTGAACGAGATCCTTGATGCAAGGAAGATGACAGAACCGGGAGTTATTGATAAGAGGGTGGTTGAGGAGATTCGGAAGCACAGGAGTTACAAATATTAAAGCTGTAATTCCTGCATTCTGCATTCTTTCAAATATCTCTTAAAAAACCATTGTAAGAATATATCCTCTTGTTTTTTTGTCTGAGACCTTTCAAGGGCGCTGTAATAACCTGCTCTTTTTTCATAAGGTATATTCAGCATTGGAAAATCGTTTTTGTGCAAAACAAAATTCATCATCAACCTGCTTATCCTTCCATTTCCGTCAGCAAATGGGTGGATGGTCACAAGTTTCAGGTGTACCCGCGCTGCGAGTTGTACCGGATGGATCTTATCTTTGTTCCGGTCATACCATTTGAAAAATTCCATTAGCAGGGGATAGACTTCTGCCGGAAATGGCGGTATGAATTTGCTTCCTGCAATTGCTACCTGATGCACCCTGATAATTCCAGCTATGTCGGCTTTTGTGCTTTCGAATAATTTTTTGTGGAAATATAATATAGTGTTCAGGGAAAGGTCTTTTTTGTAATTTAGCATTTCATAGAATGCGTTTTTGTGCGCCTGTGCTTCCTTTACATCGCTTATGGGTCTTGCCCCCGGTGTTATGCCCCTTTCAAGCAGGTCTGCCGTATCCCTGAGAGTAAGGGTTGAACCTTCTATCCGGTTTGTGTCATAGGTGAACCTGATGGCGAAAGTCTCGATTTCTTTTTCTCGTGCGGAAATTGGTGTGATTTTTTCCTGATGTAAAAATTCTGCTTTTATTTTATCGAATTTGTCAAGCCATTTTTCCTTA
>JBDROC010000192.1:0-4758 GCA_043810475.1 Methanobacteriota archaeon
CTACAATCCGCGCGTAGCCAGCACTTCCTTCTCTGTCAGGCTCCTGATATCAATGCCCTTCATAGCCCCGCCAAGCCCCTTAGATATCTCAGCAAGCATCGAAGGATTATCGTAATTATTCACAGCCTCAACTATTGCGGAAGCCATTTTCTCAGGGTTCTCTGCCTTGAATATCCCTGAACCGACAAAGACGCCGTCCGCACCCAGTTTCATCATGAGCGCCGCATCAGCCGGTGTAGCAATTCCACCTGCGGCAAAATTCACGACAGGAAGTCTCTGGAGTTCTGAAACCTCTTTTACAAGTTCCACCGGCGCTTCAATTTTCCGCGCTTCAATGGAGAGTTCACCCGAAGTTTTTCCATTGAGTTCCCGTATCGCACCGATAATTGCTCTCATGTGCCTCACGGCTTCCTTCACGTCACCTGTCCCTGCCTCTCCCTTTGTCCTGATCATCGCAGCGCCTTCATTTATCCTGCGAAGCGCCTCACCAAGGTCTCGTGCACCACAGACGAATGGGATGGTAAATTTTGTCTTGTCTATATGGAACATCTCGTCAGCCGGTGTGAGTACTTCTGACTCATCCACCATGTCAACGCCTAACGCTTCAATGATCTGGGCTTCCACGAAATGACCTATCCTGGCCTTAGCCATGACCGGTATTGTGACAGAATTCATTATCGCTTCGATCACAAGAGGGTCAGCCATACGTGCAACCCCACCTGTTTTCCTGATGTCCGCAGGTACCTGATGGAGCGCCATGACTGCTACCGCGCCGGCTCTTTCAGCTATAAGCGCTTCTTCCGGGGTGGTTACGTCCATTATGACCCCGCCTTTCTGCATACTGGCAAAACCGCGTTTTAAAAGTTCTGTGCCATGTCTGAGTTTTTCAAGCTGCATAAATGTTACTCCTCCTTATAATACAAGATATTATACTTTTCCCCTAAATTCTCTTTACTCCAACCCTGCCCCTGCTCTCTTCAAGCACGAAACCGAGCTTTTTCAAATATCCCGCCGCGCGCCCTGTCCCGTGAAGCAGCACCTCGGCAAGGTCAGTCACCTCATCGATGTCAGTGCTGAGGTTGAAGGAGTCAAAAACCTCATGGACCAGGCCTTTCTTTTCTGCGATATCCCGGTGTTTTAAAAAGCTTGCGCCGTAATAGTCCACATGAAAACGAGATGGGTCGCGGATGAATAAAACGTTGGTCCCCCCCATCCTTCCGGGAACTATCAAAATCTCTGCATGGCTTGCAGTGATGTCCCTGATGTTCTTTATTGAAACAAGAGGGATGTCTGCCATGATTATCAGGACCGGTTCGTTCAACGAATGTGATGACATTTTATGGAGGTATTCGTTCAGAGCTTCGTTAAGACCCATTTCTGTCAGTACAATATTGGCACCCACGTCGTCAATGAGTGATGTGGACAGTATATCCACAACCTTGAAACATCCTGATCGCAGAAGGGTCCCAGTCACGTCCGATAGCATAGTCATTGCGAATTCCTCCCTTTCGTTATCCGTGAGGCACGATGAAAGTCTTGATTTGGCATTGCTCTTCTTAAAAGGTATGACTGCTCTCATATCCCCCAAAAGACATGGTATATCAATAAAAAGCTTTGGAAATATTTCCAATAGGTAAGAAACAGCACAAAACCTATTAACCCTTACAGCATAGGAAACGCCGAGGCATGACCATGAAAGAAATACTCGAGATACTGGAAAGCAATCCGAGAATAGAACCCAGAGAGATCGCAACGATGATAGGTATCACGGAAGCGCAAGTTGCCTCAAAGATAAAGCAACTGGAGAAAAAGGGGATCATACGCAAATACAAGACAGTGATCGACTGGGAAAAAGCGGGAGAAGAGTATGTTTATGCTATAATTGAGTTAAAAATCGCTCTGCGCTCAAGGACAGGATACGATGCGATTGCCGAGCGGATCGCAAAATTCCCTGAGGTAAGGTCTGTCAGGCTAATATCGGGAGGACACGATCTGTCGCTCACAGTGCGCGGGCGGTCAATGAAAGACGTGGCTTTTTTCGTAGCAGAAAAGATCGCAACACTTGAACAGGTGCAGGGGACTGTAACTCATTTTGTGCTGCGGACATACAAGGAGGATGGAGATGTCTTATTCGAGAAAGAGCGCTCAGAACGCCTTGCTGTATCCCCCTGAAGCCATGCCTGAAAGGTTCGTTGCAGAGAAGGTAAAAAGCATCCCTCCCTCAGGGATAAGGAAATTCTTTGACCTTGTACTGGAGATGGACGGCGTTATATCGTTAGGGGTCGGAGAACCGGATTTCGTTACTCCCTGGCACATCAGGGAAGCATGCATATATTCACTTGAGAAAGGGGTCACATCATATACATCCAATTACGGCCTCCTTGAATTGAGGGAATTAATATCGAAGTGCTACAGGAAGGATCACAGTGTTAATTATGACCCCAGGAATGAGATACTCATCACAACAGGTGTCAGCGAAGCCGCAGACCTTGCTTTCAGGGCCGTCATAGATCCAGGGGATGAGGTCATAGTACCAGAGCCCTGTTACATTTCTTATAAACCCAGTGTTTCACTTGCAGGTGGGAAACCGATACCTGTTCCGACATATCAGGAGAATGAGTTCAGGGTGACTGCAGACCAGATAAATAAGAACATAACAAAGAAGACAAAAGCTCTTGTCCTGAGCTACCCGAACAATCCGACAGGCGCGGTCATGAGAAGGAAAGACCTTGAGGAGATCGCTGACGTGGTCAATGAGAACGACCTCGTAGTAATTTCGGACGAAGTGTACGGAAAATTGACTTACGATGGCCCACACACCTGTTTTTCCATGCTCCCTGGAATGAAAGATAGGAGCATTATCCTGAACGGGTTCTCAAAATCGCATGCCATGACAGGGCTTCGCCTGGGTTATGCTGTGGGAAGCGAAGCGCTCATAGCAGCAATGACAAAGATACATCAGTATGCCATGCTCTGTGCCCCTGTGACAGCCCAGATGGGTGGAATAGAGGCGCTCAAGAATGGGGACGGCGAGATGCAGAAGATGGCCAGGGAATATGACAGGAGGCGGCGCCTTGTGGTAAGCGGCCTTAATAAGATGGGGCTTGACTGTTTTGAGCCTATGGGTGCATTCTATGCTTTCCCGAGCGTTAAGAGCACAGGATTGACCTCAGGTGAATTCGCGGAAAGGCTGCTGAAGGAACAGAAAGTGGCAGTGGTACCGGGTGACGTGTTCGGGGAATGCGGTGAAGGGTATCTGCGCTGCTCTTATGCAACATCGCGTGAGGAACTTGTCGAGGCACTTTCACGCATAGAAGCATTCCTTGATTCGCTTTAATGCTCCTGAAGGTCATTCGGGTGGGCAAGGAGGTCGTTCACATAGACCTGTTTGCCTGTCCGAGTCATGTATAGCCTGACCCACCAGACCGCCATGAGCGGGTTAAGGATGCATATCGATATCATCAAACTTATGAAAAACCAGATAATATTGATGAGCGGGATCAAGTTCATGACATGGTCAATTATCGCAAAAACAATAGCTATAACGATCGTGACAACTATGAGGATGATCACATCGAACATGTTTTTTTTGAAAAAGTCAATGCCTGCAAGTATTCCCTCGACAGGACCGAGAGACTCTATCACAAGAGCATACCTGAATGCTGCAAGCGCGACGCCAACTATCAATAAATAGACTAAGAGCAGAAATCCGCCTATCAGCAATAGACCCGCGCTGGCTGCAGGCTGGCTGATATCCATGCTTTTTATCCCGGGTACCATGAAAACAATACCTGCAAGGATTATGAGCAAAACAAGGATATCTGCAAGGAACAGGTTCACGAAATTTTTCTTGCCAGATTCCATCATCGTGGAAAGCTGGGATATTCCAGTCTCAGTTGCCTGTTTTGCCATTCCGATAGCGGCTGATTCGAAGAAAGCAAATATCAGCATGATTATCAGGAATGTTGATATTATAAGCAAGGCGATCTCAGGAATATGCTGTGAGGCTATTGAAGCAAGAGAACGAAAAAGGGCTTCTGGTTCGTCCACAGTTAGATCAGGAATAGCTGATCCGAATAAAAGCAGAATCCCAATAATAAACATAGTTACAACGACTATCCCGGATATGACAAAATAGAGCACAAAAGGAACACACAGATTCAGGTTCTTCGTATATGTGTCAATACCGTTACTTATGATTTTACTTAATTCTTCCGCCATTTTTAACCTTCTTATTTACTAAATTTATTTAAGGAATATAATTACCAGCAGCATCAGCACTATCGCCAGTATTATGGCTATCAGTGCAGACCGCTTATCTGAGCCAAAAACAATAGGTACAGGACCTATCATTATTACCCCGCTGGCTTTTACATTTGCATTCTCTTTGCTGTCAATTCCTTCGCCTCCCTGGATGGAGCGGGTTATTCCCCAGAACACTAATATGAAAAGCCCAAGCATGATCAATATGATACCCAGCATTATCAGTAATGTTTCAGACATATCTCCTCCGAAGCGCATAAAAAACAATCATAATAACAAGACCAATAGCCATTGCGATCACTGTGATTTCTGGAGAGGTGCCAAACGCGATCGGTATCGGACCAATCATAATGAGCCCTCCAAAATCCACTTTTCCGGCAGATAAAAGCGAACCTGTCAAAAGCAATGCAAATCCTGCGAGTATTAAAGCAATACTCAGTTTGATCATATCTGTCATAAACTTCTAGTTTTTACAATATCTCCTTCAATATCTTC
>JBDROC010000193.1:0-3869 GCA_043810475.1 Methanobacteriota archaeon
GCGGAGGTCTATTTTCAAAGATCAGGTGAAGGGGGAGAAGAGAAAGATGCCCACATCCTCTCCTCCAAAACAAGTAACTTCAGACCCCAAAGTGTAACTTAAATATCTCTAAAAATTGTCTTGACAAATGGGTCCACCTTATTATGCCTCTCTAAAATAGGATTAAAAGCTATGATGATATTTGCTGCTTTATTATGTGGTTTGCTTCTTTTTTTGGTGACAACAGCATTTTTGTTTAGTGAGAAATTTAGAAATGATGTTGTCGTTGGTGAAGGAGAAGCAAATGTGCTTGGAATTCTCAACGCAAAAGGAGCTATTATCGTTGTTGTTCTTGCAATGTTTATTGGAGGCACATTGTATGCTTCAGGAAAAAGCGCCTTAACGATAGATAAATTAGGGAAAGTTGTTCCTGAAGAAGCACCACTTTTAACCAAAACCATGAACGACGAAATAGAAAGCCTACAAGAAGCACATTTAAAACTTGCTAAAGCTTATTATTCGGGAAAACGTAAAGAGGTTCAGCAGTTCTTAGAAAAGGAATGGCTCCCAAAGTTTTCTGATAATATTGCTTCAAACAAGAAAGTAAGAGAGGAATTGGCAAGAGCGCTAGCAAGCGGCAAGCCAGATATTAACCTCTCCAAGGTGTTATCAGAGATGAATACGGCTCAACAACAAACACTGCTTGCCAAAGGGCGAGATTTAGTTGCACCTATAGACAAACTTGAAACCGAAACGTTGCAAAATATATCACAGAACTACGCTCGTCTTTTAAAGTCGAATGAAACAGTTAATGACCTTCTTGAGTCATTAAAATAGAAAGCCGTATAGAGTCTCGAATGCCATAACCAACACATGCACAGACCAGAAGAGGCGCGTTTGTTTTTTCTGCTCATACGGTGGTTGGCTGGTGATGTAATACGTTCGGCTTAAGAGGATAAATAGCAATGCTATATCCTAAACAGAAGATTACACGGGGTCATGAGTACTTCGCTTTCACACTAACTGACAATGCCTGCGGTGGAATTGCCATTGATGCACAGACGGTCTGGGTCGGATTTGCTGATGTAGACAAGCTAGTGGAATTGCGCGAGCCATCTACAGTTCAACCCGAAAGAATGGCAGACTACTGGATTGAATTCGATATGCCATTCTGCGTTGTGAACACGAGCGAAGATTTTCGCGACTGGTTCGTCACAGGAGGACATGCTCTCGTCAGCAAAGATATAGCTATTAATAACTTTCCGGATGCTATGAAACCGTCTCCTTGCGTAAAGACCGGAAAGCTCGGATTCAACGATATGAAGACGTTACCGGATACGATCTTCAGAAAAGCCCCAACTCCGAAAGTTCGAATGTCAATTCTGAAGAGAGACAAATACCGTTGTCGTATTTGCGGACGCAGTCCATCTAATCATGAAGACATTGAACTTCATGTTCATCATATCACACCTTTTGGTCAGCACGGTGTTACTCGCGAGGACAACCTGATTACTCTATGTCACACATGCCATAAGGGGCTTGAACCGCATCGAGAATGGTCTCTTTACGATCTCATTGAAAGCAGTGGCGAAGATAATCTAAAGATAAGAAGGCGGCGAGAATACCTCAATGAAGTGAGGCAATATCAGGAATTCATACAGAAGAAATTGGATGAAACAAAACAAACCGAACAAGGTCAATCCAGCCGATCGCTACGCTCCGGCTGATTTCTAAGATAAGCTGACCGTGAGCTCCGCTCCCGGTCAGCTTATCGGCGGCGGATGCTTCGCTATTGCCCTTGACCGGCTCCGCTCACGCTCCGCCTATCAAGGGCAATAGAGCCGACTGCGATTCTCAGTTTTGGCGTGAGCAAGCTCCCACCAAAACTTGCGAGTCTCGCGGCTCACCCGCCGCCGTCAGGTGTATAGAATTGAGAACTATATGGCATATGCAGATCATGTGAATGAAGCACTATGGAATGAACGTTACGACTGGCTTCGGAAAACAGAAGAAACTGAGGCTGGAGTGTGGGGTTCACTTTTCTTGAGTCCCCACGGCACATTACTGTCTTACGACGTCGAAATCGCATTCTGTGCAGGGGCGTGGTTGTCCGTGATTGTTCTGGCTCACGCCGCCATCGATGCAACAATTCGTGATATGGGATCTGGCGACTATGAAAGCAATTCCATGAAAGTGTTTGGGGAAGATGAAGATCTTCAATGGCTTAGACGATTACGAAATCAGTTGGTGCATGTTTCCAACCCGGACAGTCCAAAGGCGTTGCCAGAGGAAGCAGAGAACGACGTAGCCGCCTATCAGGAATCACTGGAACCGTCGGCGCGGCGGGCCGTAGCGCTTATGTTCCGGAATATTTACGCAAATAAGGGCACCTAACAACGGCATGAAACGGACCGTGTCCCTTGCGGGCCACTCCCGCTTATGCCGAGCGTTACAAAAAATAAAGGCAGAGTGCGAACATGACATCATACGAACAATATGAAAAAGACTGTAAAAGAATCAGGAAAGAAAACGGAAACTTATTAAAGGATTTCAAGAAATGGCTTTCCGACAAAAAACTTTCTGAGAAGACAATATATAAACACGTTTCAAATGTAGATTTTTATATTGACGATTTCCTGTTATATGAAGATGCCATGGAGGCTGCTGACGGCGTAAGTTACATCGGAATGTTTCTGGGCTATTGGTTTATACGGAAAGCAATGTGGGCAAGTAAAGCTGCTATAAAGGAGAATGCGGCAAGTCTTAAGAAATTCTATGAGTTCATGCTTGAAAGGAAGAAAATTTCAAAGGAGTCATTTGAACATTTGAAAGAAAGAATAAAAGAAGATATGCCAGAATGGACTGCAACAATGGAGAGATATGATGACCCTGCTATAGAAGACCCTGAAGAAATATGGGGATTATAGAAACAAATCTGACATAACAAATCACTCCATCGGATGGGCGAATGCCCGCCGATGATTTCAAACGTTGGAAGAAAAGGGGCCTCATCTGCCGTACCCTTATAGTTCGGATGTCAAGGGAGTTAAGGATTCAGCATAAAGGGAAACCGTATAGAACCTTTATGCCTTTGATCCCCGCAGAGCGGCTATCCTGCTTATTGGCGGCAGAAAGACTGGTGGAACGCGTTGGTACGGAAAATACATACCATTGGCTGAAAGAATTTATGAGGAACATTTGAAGTCTTTAAAAGATGAACAGGGGAGCGCATTATGAGCAAACCTTACTCTATGCTGAGAGGAAAAATGAAACCCGCAGCACGAAAAAAAGCAGAGGAGAAGACAAATGCCTTACTTGATGCAATGCCTTTGCAGGAATTGCGTCATGCCAGGAATTTAAGCCAGGAACACTGGCACAAACATTGTCTGTCAAGCAGGCAGCGGTATCAAAGCTTGAAAAGCGGACAGACATGTATATCAGCACATTAAGAAATTTTATCAAGGCCATGGGAGGCGACCTGGAAATCATCGCCAAATTTCCTGAAGGGTCTGTTCAGATCAGTCAATTTGAAAACATTGCTGCGAAGATAGAAAAGAGTAATTCCCCGGCGTAACGAGAATGATATTACAGGAGCGGGAAAAGGAGAGGTCGTTCTCTTTTTCACAAACGGATTGGGCATCCCGGATGGATGGAGCATCTCTCAAAGCAGTAACCCGAATCATTATGAAAATTTTTCTCAACATTCTCCTGATAGTTTTTTCCATCGGATTCGCAACCATAAAAGAATCCCCGGCCCGGCCCTCATTGGCGGAGACTTTGGGAAAATCGGCCACGGTGACCGATTTCGCTTACATTGATGTCCATAATCATCTTTCCGGCGGTCCGGCTCGGCGTACCGATTATTTCGGTGCTGCCCGAAATGCCCTGGC